>CAZKNW010000684.1:0-2270 GCA_964554035.1 uncultured Verrucomicrobiota bacterium | reverse complement strand
ATGAATCCTCCCAGGTGCCGCTCATTGTCAGCGTGCCCGGGCAGAAGCCGGCCGTCTGCAACTCACTCGTGGAGCTGATCGATCTTTATCCCACCACCGCACGCCTTTGTGGACTGGACGTTCCCAAGCACGTTCAAGGCAAGGACATCTCCAGCCTCCTTGAGAACCCCACACTTGAGGTGCGCGACGCCGCCTTCAGCGTGGCCCCCATGAGGAAGGGATTCCTGCTGCGAACCCAGGACTGGGCCTTCATCCAGTATGGAGAGGACGCCGAGGGGGGAATCGAGCTCTTTGACATGAGGAGGGATCCGAAACAATACCTGAACCTCGCATCCGCCGTTGATCGCCAGAACCGGGTCAGACTTTTCCAGAAACAACTGAGCGACAAGCTGGCAGCGATCCGGGACAACGAACTCAATTAGACTGGTTGCCAAAAGTAGTTGCGCCAATCGGAGATAAGTTCTTGATCTGTGGGTTAGCTCGCTTCGCTCGAGATGCATGAATTCCGGCCCAAATCACCCATGAATGCGTTGCTCGTCAGTCGTGGAGCCCGCTCCACTCCATCCTCGCGCCTTTTCATGAGCGATTTTGCCTCGGCCGATTCCCGCAACTACTTTTGGCAAACAGTCTAGGCCAGTCATCACTGACAATGAAGACCCGCTGTGTCTCGCACCAGCGGTCGCCTTCCCGCCGCATGCAGGCCGCCAGACGGGGCTGGTCAGAGTTTCGGAAATGCTTCTCCAGCCGGGGGATCATGTCATCCACCTCGACAAGGTTCTCCTGAATTGCAGTCTGCTGCTCCGAAAGCCAGTTTGGCTTATGGAGAGGCAGGCAGCACTCCTCGCGAAACCACCCACGCCAGCCCTCGAGTTCTCCAGCACGGATCCAGGCGCCCGTTGCATGAAGCGGATTCAGTCGTTCCGGCAGTTCAGGCACCTCAGGATGCTGCGGATGGTAAAAGATCCGTCCCTTCACCCATGGCAGACTGAAGGGCTTTTCCTCATACAGTCCCTCAGCCAGCTTCAGCTGCTTTCCAAACAACCGGCCCATCTTCCGCTCAAAATGATCCGACGAATTGGGTCCGATGAAATGACTCCCGGTCGGATTGTCCCTTCCCAGATGAAGGTAGAACTTCACGGCCGTCTCCAGGTGGATCAACCTGCCCTCGCCATCCCTGAAGACAAAGTCGAGTTCACCACGGGTCCTGCCATCCTCGATGATCTGGCGTCCCTGATCGACCATCTCATGGCCACAGACCTTCTCGAGCCAGAAGTGGACGAGATACTCGAAGTAGTAGCCGACCCGCTGATGATTCCGCCCCTCAAGAAAGGACTCGAGCTTGGCACCGACGTCACCCACGGTGGACAAGCGTTCCGGCTGCAGTATCGCCTCGGATTCCGGATCCTCCATGATCAGGGAGGGACTCCCGATGGCCCAATGCAGATCCCTCATGAACTGTGCGACGGTCACATGGGGATTCTGATCAAAGCGCCGGGCTGGAGTCCACGCTTTAGCGTGTCTGGCGGCTCTGGCGCCGTGAAACCTCCTCACACGGGTGGTAAGGCCTGTCGCTCCGCGCGGGCTTCGGATGCGAATGAAACAAGGAACTACAACGGGGCTCATGACAGCCAAGTTCGGGTGCTCACGGAGTGTCCGCCCTACCCACTTCAATACTTTCATTTCCGGATATCCACACCCCCTCGCCACAGAAGCCTCCATGGAATCGAACCTTGAGGTTGAACTTCAACCCTCACTGTGAACAGTATCCAGCATGATCAAAACCATCTCCCTTATCGCCGTCATTGCGCTGGGAATCTCAAGCACCTTCGCAGACACAAAGCCTTTTCACGGAAAGCCATATGCCATTCCGGGAAAGATCGAGGCCGAGCATTGGGACAAGGGAAAGGCGGGTGTCGCCTATCACGACATTGATCCACAGAACCGGGGCGAGAACTACCGGGAGGAGACCCAGGTGGACATCGAAAAGCGACCGGATGCCTCCAACGGCCATGGCATCGGTTGGACGAAACGGGGCGAGTGGCTGATCTATACGGTTTCCATAGAGGAGACCGGCAGCTATTCAGTCACCATGCCCGTCGCCTCCAAGAAGAAGGGGGGCCGCTTTCACTTCGAGATCGATGGAAAGGACGTCTCGGGCGCCATCCATGTTCCGGATACGGGGAGCTGGCAGCAGTTGAAGGTGATCACCCACAAGGGTGTGAAGCTAAAGAAGGGCGTCCACCAGATGAAGCTTTGCCTAGATGAGGAAG
>CAZKNW010000683.1:0-2270 GCA_964554035.1 uncultured Verrucomicrobiota bacterium | reverse complement strand
TTCCTGAGGGCGGTGATCCTATCAAGGTTGAATGAGGAATGGGTCTTCCACGTGAAGGACCAGATCAATGGCGCCTCAGGCCGTTCCGTCATTGCAGGTGCCACCACCCTGACGGACCTAGCCGGCAAGACGGCCCTCTTCCTTCTCGACAATGGCGAACGAAAGCTGACGGTCAGTCGCCGGGACGAGGCGGGAGTATGGCGGGTAAGCCAGTCCGTGGACCTGCCTGTCGCCCAGCTGACGGGCCTGGAATCCATCCAGTTGGGGCTCAAGACCCGAAACTGCCTTGCGTTCAGCAGCCTCAATCTGGCGGCCTCGACGCAACTGGACGGACTGAGATGGAAACTCCAGGAGAAGGCGGACTACGAAAGCCCGATTCGGAACGGCATGTTGATGGATGTGGTTTCAGGTGATCTCAACAATGACAGGATCAAGGACCTCGTCTTCCTCGAGACTGGAAAGAATCATCTCGACGTGGTGCAGTTCACTGCGAAGGGGGAATTGAAACCGGGCAATCATTGGAAGGTCTTCGAACAGAAGTCGTATCGCGGACGAAGGAGCATGAGCCCTGAACCAAGGGAGGCCCTCATCGCGGACCTGACCCACGATGGCAAGGGGGATCTTGTCATCCTCGTTCACGACCGGATACTTCTCTACCCTCAACTTTGATGCTGCTTTTGCCCTTGAATCCAAATCGATTGGAGTCCTGAATTTTCCTTTCCCGACCAACAAGGGGAAAACCAACACCTGAATAATTCATGAAGCAGTTCGCGGTCTCCTTTGTCATCGCCTTGGCGTTGATCCTGTTCTTCGCAAAACCGGATTCCACCTCCAGGCCAACCTACTCGACTTCCCAACAGGAAGAGAAACTGGAGCTGGAAGAAAACTCATCTACTCCTTCCCGATTGACCATTACATGGAAGGGAACGTCAGGACGCGAAGGGGAGCCCATTCTTGCGCCCTTCTTTGAACAGGAATCCTTCAAGGCCTTCAAGGCTTACGTTCTCGGGCGTTTCGAAACAACCATGGGGTTCAACGTGGCACCTTTCAGCCACCTTCCGAAAATCTCAAGGGAGCTGGTGACCGCCTTCCCGGCACAGTCGTTCGCACTCGAGATCGGCCTGACGGACAACGACGTCATCTACGGAATCATCGGCATCCGATCAGGAGACGAATGGACCTACCACCGTTCCGACTCGGCTTCAGACACCCTCGAAGTGGAATCGATCCGCCGATTGGAGGCATTGGCTTCCACTGCGGAAGACAAACAGATGATCTTTGAAGCCAACGGCATTCCCACTCTGACCGAGCAGCTGGGGCTTCAATCTAACGAAAACTTCCAGTTCATCGCCTTTACGGTCCATGAAGGCGGAAGCAGCCTTCAGATCGACGGAGATGTTCATCTGACAAGCCCCTTGGGATTTGAGCTGGAAGAGTGGAACATTCCCGAGGCCGCAATCCATGATCCGCTCATATCCTTCACCGCGGCGCAGGGACTCGGGGGACTCTTCCTTTCACAGCCCCTGTTGGAATCCCTTGTCCCCGAGAGATCGGGCAACCAGTTCTTCAGCTGGGTGAACGAAGGGTTTCCCTTCCTCATGTTCGCCGCCCTCCCGGTAAAGGATGCCGCTTCCCAATTGAAAAAGAACAGTGAACGGATCGTTTCAACGCTGAAAGCCAGACAGGACCTGCTTTTCTCAAGGAACATACGTTTCGTCGACGAGGGAAACCAGCTGATGATGAGCGGGTACCTGCCGGTCATTCATCCCTTCATTCGCCCCTCGGCACACCCTGACTATGCCTTGGCAGGCATCATCCCGATCAAGGAAGGAACCATGACCAACCCTCCTCCCGCGGCCTTGCTGAAAGAAATCAGGGAATTGGACAATCTCGTCTTCTACGACTGGGAACTTTCCAAACTGAAACTGGAGACGGCCAAAGCTTCCATGCAGATCCTCTCATTGCTCTCCACACAGCCGTTCAAGGAACTCAAGTCACCACTCTACGCCTGGCTCGATTCCGTAGGCAGCCAACTGGGCAATACCACAACCACCGTCAGCGCATCTTCCAACACCCAACTCCATTTCAAGAGGCGCTCACGCCTTGGATTATCCGCTCTGGAATGGGTAACCCTTGGTCGTTGGCTAGAATCCGACAGCTTCCCGAGAGCCATCTCATTGGTGCCCTTCCTGCCCTTGAAGACGACCCGTAACATTCCCCAGACTCCCCTGGCTCCTGTTCCTCCTGCCGGCCCAACGCCCCTTCCGAGA
>CAZKNW010000682.1:0-2272 GCA_964554035.1 uncultured Verrucomicrobiota bacterium | reverse complement strand
GTCGTTGGTGGGAACCGGGGACCCGCCTCTCCGATCCAGCGATCGCCGCGGCCCGCAAGGCCGTTGCCAAGGCGGGTGTGCCTCCCGAGGAAATCGGCGTGCTGGCCTACACCGGTGTCTGCCGCGAACAGTTTGAGCCTGCGACCGCCTGCCGTATCGCCGATGGAGTGGGGGTGGCCCCTGGCGCGGCGGTCTATGACATTTCCAATGCCTGTCTCGGCGTGCTCAACGGAATCTTCGACATCGCCAATCGCATCGAGCTGGGACAGATCCGGGCCGGGGTGGTGGTCTCCTGTGAAAGTGCGCGTGAGATCAACGACATCATGATCGAGCGGATGAATCAGGAGGAGAGTATGGAGCTTTTCACCAAGGCCCTGGCGACCCTGACCGGTGGATCGGGTGCGGTGGCCGTGGTGCTGACCGATGGTTCCTTCGGTGGTGAATCGCACAAGCTTCTCGGAGGCGTGACGCAGACGGCTCCGGAATTCCATGAGCTGTGTCGCTGGGGCTGGAAGGAGAGCGATGCCTCACCCACGGAGTACATGTCGACCGATTCGGTCAGTGTCCTGAAGAACGGCGTTGCCCTGGGGATGCGGACCTGGGAGGCCTTCCTCAAGGAGATGAACTGGGCGGTCGAGGATGTGGACCGCGTCATCTGCCACCAGGTGGGTTCCGAGCACCAGAAACAGATTCTCGACCTCATTGGCGTCTCCAAGGAAAAGGACTACGTGACCTATCCATTCCTTGGGAACATTGGAACGGTCTCCCTTCCCATCACGGCGGCCTTGGCTTCTGAACGGGGTGCCTTGAACAAGGGGGATCGCGTTGGCTTCCTTGGCATTGGCAGCGGCCTCAACTGTCTGATGGTGGGGGTGGAATGGTAGTCATGTCGCGCGAGTTGTATCCCTTTCAGGGCAAATACTGGGAACCCCACAAGGGCATTCGCCAGCACTACCTGGATGAAGGGCAGGGGGATCCCATGGTCATGGTGCACGGCAACCCGACCTGGTCCTTCTATTACCGGAATCTGGTTTCCCAGTTCTCCGATCGTTACCGGGTGATCGTTCCGGATCACGTGGGCTGCGGATTTTCCGACAAGCCGGGTGATGATCGCTACGAGTATTCACTCCGTCAACGGGTCGAGGACCTTGAGAACCTGTTGAATCATCTTTCCATCAAGGAGCGGGTGACGCTCTTCGTTCATGACTGGGGCGGCATGATTGGCATGGCCTGGGCGGTCCGGAATCCGGAAAAGGTGAAGCGATTGGTGATTCTCAATACGGGTGCCTTTCCGCTGCCTGCGAGCAAACCGCTGCCCATGTCCCTCAAGCTCTGTCGCAACACAGGGCTGGGTCCATTCATGGTCAAGAGGTTGAACGCCTTCAGTCGCGCCGCCGTGAAGTGGTGTGCCACGCGTCGTCCGCTTTCTCCTGAGGTGGCCGAAGGCTACCTCGCTCCCTACGATACCCCGGACAACCGCATCGCGGTCCTTCGCTTCGTTCAGGATATTCCTCTGAAGCCCGGCGATCGTGGCTATGACATCGTGGTGAAGACCCGCGATGGTCTCGAGGCCTTCCGGAAGATTCCGGTAATCATCTGTTGGGGCGCCAAGGATTTTGTCTTTGATGATCACTTCCTTGAGGAATGGAAGCGACAGCTTCCGGATGCGGAGCTGCACTACTTTGAGGATGCCGGGCACTACGTTTTGGAGGATGCCGGTGAGGAAATCGGTGAACTCGTTGAGTCCTTCCTGAAACAGCATCCGCTGGCCGCCCCCACGCCCGTTCAAGGTTGAGTCAGAAGCCCGTGCCTTCCGTCTCCGACAACATTGCCTCCCATTTGCCTGACATGGCGCGGCGCATGCCGGACCAGATGGCGGTGGCCTTTCCGTCAGGAAGGGATGGGGCCGGACAGGTCAAGTATGCGACCTACACCTTTTCCCAGTTGGACCAACGGAGCGATCAGCTGGCACATGGGCTGGATGCCGTTGGAGTGACCCGGGGCATGCGGGCCGTCCTCATGGTGAAGCCGAGCCTTGAGTTTTTCGCCCTCACCTTCGCGCTCTTCAAGGCAGGCATCGTCCCGGTCATGGTCGACCCGGGCATGGGCATGGGCAACCTGGGTCAATGCCTCAAGGAAGCCGAACCCGAAGCCTTCATCGGGATCACCAAGGCCCACGTGGCGCGCAAGATCCTCGGTTGGGCGAAGGAAAGCTGTCACAAGATGATCACGGTCGGGCCGCGTTTGTTCTGGGGCGGACAAACACTCAAGC
>CAZKNW010000681.1:0-2273 GCA_964554035.1 uncultured Verrucomicrobiota bacterium | reverse complement strand
TGGTCATGAACGACCGAGTCGACGGCATCCTTGTCCGCAAGGTCCCCCTGCACGAAGAGAGCCCTCGGATGCACCGCCTCCGGATGTCCCTGAAAGAGGTTGTCAAAGACGATCACCTCGTATCCCGAGTCGATCAATTCCGCCGTGGCCACACTTCCGATGTAGCCCGCTCCACCTGTCACCAATACTCTCATCATAGCCTGTGCTTCCGTCTCCTGTGGGGACCATCAACCGTTACTGGCCCGGTATCTCACAGTCCCCGATATAATCAAAGCTTGGAAAGATCAGGTCCTCGACCTCCCGACAGGGCAAATCATTTCCAGATTGCCCCCTGTTGGCATTGCCGTCCCCGCCCTTGTGGGGAATGATCCTGTCCTCGAAGAGCTGTGCTGGACGAATCATTCATTCGAAGTCTGGGGTTGATTGTCGTTTTCGGGACGACCGGAGCCCTGTTGGTTAGACTGATCAAGCTGCCCATGCTGGTTGGATTCCTCCTGGCAGGACTGTTTCTCGGTCCCATCTCGGGACTGGTGGAGGTGTCCGAATCCCTGCATCTCATTACGGAGGCGGGCATCATCCTGCTCCTTTTCCTCGTCGGACTGGAACTCCACATCGACAAGATCAAGACTGTCGGCATCCGGGCGCTTTTTGTCGGACTGGGCCAGGTGCTCCTGACGGTGATAGCCACCTTTGCCCTCTGCGGCCTGCTGGGCATCCAAGGCAAGGAAGCCCTTTTCCTCGCCATCGCCATCACGCTCAGCAGCACGGTGGTGGTGGTCAAGATGCTGGCGGACTCCGGGGAGACCCAGACCACCTTCGGAAAGACCGCCCTCGCCGTCCTGCTCATCCAGGACCTGGTGGTCGTCATCCTGCTTACCTTGCTTTCCGCCTTCTCAGAGGGAGGCGAACTGACGGCATCCGCCATCGCCATGAAGACTGGAAAGGCCTTTGCATCGATCGGCATCGTCTTCGTGATGGTGGTGGCCTGTTCGCGTTGGGTGCTGCCCAAGGCCATGGGCTGGGCGTCACGCTCCCCCAACACCCTCTTCATCTGGAGTCTGTGCTGGTGCTTCATTGTTGTCCTGGTCTCCCATTTCTTTCACCTGTCCCACGAGATTGGGGCCTTTCTTGCCGGTGTCAGCCTGGCCCAACTGCCCGTCAGCCACGACCTGCACCGCCGTGTGAACCCCCTGATGAACCTTTTCCTGGCGGTCTTCTTCGTGACCCTCGGCATCGACATGAACCTCGCGGACGTCGGTAAGATCTGGGGGCCGGCGCTGGTGCTTTCGCTTTTTGTCCTTCTGGCCAAACCCCTCATCGTCGCCCTGCTCATGGGCCGCCTGAAATTCCCACAGCGCACCTCCTTCCTCACGGGCGTCACACTCGGCCAGATCAGCGAGTTCTCCTTCATCCTGATGGCCCTCGCCGTGGCAGGAGGTTTTGTGACACCCGAGACCAAGGGGCTGACCACCTTTGTCGGACTCATCACCCTTTCCACCTCCTCCTGCCTGATCACGTTCAAGAAGCCCCTGCTGGAAGCGTTTTCTTCGAAGGGGATTCTGGGATGGTTCGGCCCTGACACGAAGGACGCGGCTGACCAGGAATCCGAGGGCCTGTCCGGGCACATCATCATCGTGGGCATGAACACCCTCGGCCACCTGATCGTGCACCGGCTTCATGAAAAGAAGCTCAAGCTGCTCGCCGTGGATACCGACCCCAACAAGCTGAAGGGACTTCCGCCCTGCTCGATCTTCCATGGTGACATCTCCAGCAGTGCCGCCATGGAGGAGACCTGTTTCTCGAAGGCCTCACTCGTCATTTCCACGCTGCACATCGAGGATACCAACGCCCTCCTCGCCTACTACTGCCGGTGCCACGAAATACCCTGCAGCATCCATGCGATCGATCTGTCCATGGTCGACGACCTGCTCGAGATGGATCCGACCTACCTGATGCTGCCCAAGGTGGACGGCATCAAGCTGCAGACACGGAAGCTTCAGGAAATGGGGATCCTGCCATGATCGGATTCGCCCTCCTTCTCCTCATCGCCGCCGTGGCCTTTGCCGTTTCGCAAAGGTTCCGGATCCCCGTGATCCCATTGCTTCTCCTGGGCGGACTGAGTCTTTCCCTTGCTGCAGAGGTGGGCCACTTCGAGGGACTGCACCACGCCCTGGAGCCGGAGTTCCTGCAGAGCATTCTCCAGCTCGGGCTGACCTTTCTCGTCTTCGCGGCGGGTGTCGAACTCAACCCCAAGCGCATAGGCAGCCAGCGAA
>CAZKNW010000680.1:0-2293 GCA_964554035.1 uncultured Verrucomicrobiota bacterium | reverse complement strand
GCAGGCCGGCAGGAGAACGAATTCTCCGGCAACCCGTTTCACCCGGAAATCCTGCCATCGGCACTCGACCGAGCCTTCCGTCACGGCGATGACCTGGCAGCAATGGGGTTCAGCCTCGATTTCCGCGTCCTTGTTCAAAAGGACGCTTTCAACATCGAACAACTCGTGCCGGGTGATCAGGGCACGGGCCACACCGGATGGGGCTTTATCGAGTGATGGTTGCATGGGAGGCTCGAAGTCGTTGAAATCAATCGAAGCCATCGCCTGTTCAAGGTGAAGTTCACGTGGTTTTCCATCGAGTCCGACCCGGTTCCAGTCAAAGACCCGGTAGGTGGTGTCGGAGTTTTGCTGGATCTCGAAGATCAGGTTGCCGCCTCCCAGTGCATGGACGCGGCCGCTTTCCAGCAGCATGGACTCTCCCTTGCCGGGTTCAATCCTGTGGAAGCACTCCTCCACGGATCCGTCCTTGATGCGGGATTCAAACTCTTCGCGGGTCGTCCCCTTCTTCAATCCGACGAAGAGATCAGCCCCGGGCTGTGTGTCGGCCACGTACCACATCTCGGTCTTGGGTTCGCCTCCCATCTGTTCCGCGAGGGAAGCGGGTGGATGAACCTGAAGCGAGAGTTTTTCACGGGCGTCCAGGATCTTGATCAGCAGGGGGAACTGGCCCTTGTGCGGCCTTGCCTTGCCAAGCAGTTCCCCGGGGTGATCCTGCATCAGGTCCCTGAGGCTCCTTCCGGCGAGGGGGCCGTTGTTGATGACGCTGACTCCCTCCTCGCGATCTGTGATTTCCCAGGACTCGCCATGAGGATTCTCATTTGGTAGTTTTTTGCCGAAGCGCGTTTCGAGGAGGCGCCCCCCCCAGATTCTTTCTTTGACGATCGGGTCGAAGGTGATGGGATAAAGCATGGTTCTGGTGAATGTTGACCAGCCTGTCTGCTTTCATGCAGTGGAGTGCCGGTGACCATCAGGTTTGGTTGTGGTTGAGAGAGAGAGTATGGGGCAGAAACGCCCGTTGACTCAAGCCAAGCAGCGCGAATGCCGATGTCGCGGAGTTGTAACAAAAGGGCTGCTTGCATGTGGCATCGACCATGCTAGTTAAATTTGTCTCCCGAAAGGGGGCAAAGGTCGGCAGGGCCCGCAAGACGTTCTTCGGGTCATGAAAGCCGGCTGAATAAACAGAAAAGAAAGACGTCAGGAGGTGACGTTATGGAAACACTGAAGCAGATGAAGACAGTCGACAAGGTGTTTGCCGCGGTCACCGTGGCAACCTTTGCCGGTGTCGTTGCCGCCTTCTTCTTTGTCCATTAGGACAGGGAAAAAGGCATTGATAAGAAAATGAACAGCCGTCCCCGGTTCGCCGGGGGCGGCTTTGGTTTTATCCACCCTCCGCTTCCGTCTTGTTTTCAGTCTCGGGAAACGTCTGCTCGTAGGCCACGGTCAGGCTTCCCATCAGGATGGGAAGTGTGAAGACCACCCCGACACAGCAGAGGGCCAGTCCGGCCGCTCCGATCAGTGAGGCGAGGGTGATCAGGATGCTCAGTGGGACGAATTGATGCATTCCCACACGGGTGCTCAGTTTCAAGGCCTCGATGGCATCGAGCTTCTTGTCCACTACCAGTGGGATGGACCACGTCCAAAGCGTAGCCAGGATACCTATGGGGGTGAGGATGATCAGGTTGGCCGCCATCAGTTCCGTGAGGAAGGCGGGATCATCGAGCGTGTTCATGTCAAAACCTGCCAGGAGTCGGGCGCCCCAGATCAACCCTGGAAGGGATACCAGTCCTATGGCGAGTAGTTGGAGAATCCAGCAGAACATGACCTGGATGAACCGCCTTCCGAAACCGGCGAAGAGATCTTCGATCTGATGGGTGCGCCCCCGGTTGATGCGGATGAAGTAAAGGGAGACCCCCGCCCAAAGGGGGCCAAACAGGAGCGTGTGGCCGATCATCATCGGGATGCCGATAAGGGGAATCATCCCGATGGCGGAAAATGCGAGGTGGACCGACAGGAAGAAAAGGGTTCCACCAATGGTTGCCGGGGCATTGCCAAGGAGCAGGGCAAACCCCTCATCCAGAGACTTCCCGATCTTGATGCTGCCGGGATGGATGGCGCCTTCTTGTTCCTTCTGCGCGTTAATGGCCCCGTTGTCCGCCGTTGATCCCCCAGGCCCGGCAGGCTTGGAGGTATCCTTGGCCAGACTGCTGCTGGCTGCCTCCTTGATCAATTGGCCAACCGTGGACCAGGTTTCCGAATCCGACCTGCGCGCGCGGGTGTTGTGGTTGGCACGTCC
>CAZKNW010000679.1:0-2294 GCA_964554035.1 uncultured Verrucomicrobiota bacterium | reverse complement strand
GACCTACACCTACACGCTTTACACCGGGCCCAAGGAATACAAGACCTTCGCGAGCCTGTCCGAAAGGTTGGACAACAAGATCGATGAGGTCATGGGCTTTGGCGGTTTCTTTGGTTTCTTCTCGAAGATACTGCTCCTCTCCATGAACGGCCTGCACGGCTTCGGCATCCCCTATGGATGGACCATCGTCGTCATCACGATCATCATCAAGATGGTCTTCTGGCCGCTGACCCAGTCGAGCACCCGCTCCATGAAGCGCATGGCCAAGATCCAGCCTGAGATGCAGGCCCTTCGCGCCAAGTATCAGGACGACCCGCAGAAGCTGAACGTGGAAATGATGCGGGTGATGCGGGAGAACAAGGTCAATCCGCTGGGAGGCTGTCTTCCCATGCTGATCCAGATGCCGATCTTCCTCGGCTTCTTCTTCATGATCAAAAGCGCCATCGAACTGCGTGGTGCCAGTTTCCTCTGGGCCTGCGACCTCTCTGTATCCGACACGATCTTTACCGTTCCCGGCCTGGGATGGATCCCTTTCCTGGGTGTTCCCGGTGAAGGACTTCCCATCAACCCAATGCCGATCCTGATGTGCGTGACAATGCTCTACCAGATGCGCCTGACACCCACCTCCCCCACCATGGATCCGATGCAGCAGAAGATCATGAAGTTCATGCCCATGATGTTCATCCTGTTCCTTTATCGGTATTCCTCCGGCCTGACCCTTTACTGGACCGTCAACAACGTCCTTTCCATCATCCAGACCAAGCTCATCCGCAAGGATGACGACGACGACAAGGGGGGCAGCACGGGCGACAAGAAGTCTCCCGGAGGAGGCGGCCCCGCTCCCAAGCAGAACAAGCCCCAAAGAGACCTGCCTCCTGTCCCGGGATCCCCTGAAGAAAAGTCCAAGCGCAAGCGCGTCAAGGGCATGCCAAAGCGCTGACCTCCGAACCATTTTCAACCCGTTACATCAACATGGAAACAACACCCAATGCCATTCTAGGTGAACTGCTTGGCAAGCTAGGCTTCGAAGCCAAGCTGAACGAAGAAAAGCTCGAGGAAGGCCTGATGATCTCCATCGAGTGTGAGGACGCCGGACGCCTGATCGGACGCCGCGGTCAGACCCTCAGCGACCTCCAATACATCCTCAACCGCATCGTCCAGCGCCACGAGCCCGAGGCTGAGCGCGTGACGATCGACGTCGGTGGCTACCGCAAGGAGATCCGCGACAACCTGGTGAAAAGCGCCAAGGAAGCCGCCGAAAAGGTCCGTCGATGGGGCGACATCGTGGAGCTTCCCCCGATGAATGCCTACGATCGCCGCATCGTGCACAACATCCTCAAGGAGGATACCGATGTGGAAACCCACAGCGTGGAGGTCGAGGGCACCAAGCGGAAGGCCATCCTGCTACGTCCCAGACACTGATCCGTTCCACTCCAACGGTCCTGAATTCCAAGGGCGGCTGTCGCAGGACGGCCGCCCTTTTTTCTGGGCCATCCTCAATCGCACGCTGATTGAGGCATTTCTGGTTGTTTGCTCGACCCGGGTCAGTCAGTCTACTCTCTGTTGCACCGCCTTTCCTACAAGCGCCTTCGGCTCATCCTCCGCCGGGTCACAGCCTGTCTCATGGCAGGAATGGTCCTGCTGCTTGGACTGATTTCGAGGAACGAGGCTGCGCACGATCTTTTCCACGTGGCACATGGTGGGCACCACCACGGCACGGTTCGTGATTCCCACCACGATCACGGACACCATCATCACCACGATCACGGACACCATCATCGCAAACCCGCTCCCGGCGAACACCAGCACAGTTCCCAACTGATCGATCATTTCACCAAGGGAACGCTGGATGGGGGATTCGTCCTACTCCATCTGCAGGAACCCCTTTTCTTTCTGGTCAGCGAACCTTGCCGGTTGGAGGCCAGTCCCAAGAAAGCTCAACAGGAGAAGCAGCCTCCCGGTAGGGCTCCTCCTCTTCTTCGCGTTCTCTAGCACATCCCCCTTGTACGTTACCACCCCTTCCCTGCTGGAAGAGGAGGTCGCATGGAATCCTGCAAGCGCTCCCGCTTGCCCATGCCCCCTGAAAAAAAATAGGCGCACACGCCGTGTGTTCCTGAAGAGAACCCTTTGAATGAAGAAGAAGACGAACCCTTTACACCTTGGATGCCTAGCCCTGATGACGATGGCGCCCTGCTCCCTACAATGCGCTGATGAGCCCCAATCCGAGGGCGCTGCAGACCTCATCCTCCTTCCCGAAGTCGTTGTCTACGGACGAGACGACAGCATGATCGGGG
>CAZKNW010000678.1:0-2294 GCA_964554035.1 uncultured Verrucomicrobiota bacterium | reverse complement strand
TACGGGCTCGGGTGGCGGGGTCGATTCCGACCTTGCCGATGATCTCGTTCGAGATCTTGGGTCCGATGCCGTAGATGTAGGTTAGCGCGATGTCGAGGCGCTTGTTCGGAGGGATGTCGATACCTAGGATGCGTGGCATGATAAAAAAGGGATTAGCCCTGACGCTGTTTGTGACGAGGGTTCGTGCAGATGACCCGCACCACACCGTGCCTGCGAACAATCTTGCAGTGTTCACAGAGTCTTTTGACTGACGCTCTTACTTTCATCGTCTTTTAAGTTCGTTAAAAATCTCAATTATTCTGCCCTTCGACAGATCAAAAGGTGTCGCCTCAAGATGAACCAAGGTCCCAATTCCGATCCCGGATTTGAGCTCTCTGTCCCTCTTGAGGAGGAATCCGATCATTTCATGGCCATTTTCCAGCCTGATCACCCAACCTGCCCCGGTTGCCTCACCAACTACTTTTCCCTTGAAAAGGATTTCGTAATTCATGTCCGCCGGACGCCTTTATCCACCAAAAACGGTCTCCAGCACCTCTGAGGGGCAAAGGGCCGAGCTTTCTAGTGAAAGTGACCCCAATGATCAACTACTTTTTTCACATTTTTCACCAACCTGACATTCTCCGGGGCAGAATGTGAATCAACTGCCCAAACCATCCGGAAAAAGTCGTTCTACCGAATCAGAACCGCCCCTTAATTCTTCCCTTCTTGAGGAAACCGTCATAGTGACGGTTCAAGAGGTGGGTCTCCATCTGGCGCATTGTGTCGAGCATGACTCCAACCATGATCAGGAGACTCGTGCCCCCGAAGAAACTGGTCACGATGTATGGGATCTCCATGGTCGCGCTCAGGATGGTCGGAAGAACGGCAATCGCCACAAGGAAGGCAGCACCTGCGAGCGTGATTCTGCTCATCACCTTATGGAGGAATTCGGAGGTGGCCTTACCAGGCCTAACTCCAGGGATATAACCATTGTTTCTCTTGAGGTCGTCTGCGATCTGAACCTCATTAAACTGAGTTGCAACCCAGAAATAACTGAAGAAGACGATCATCAGCGAGAACATGACGGTGTAGAAAGGGTGGGTATAGTTGAAATAGGGGGCCATGTCCCGGATGGCCTTGATGCTCGAGGCAGCAAGCAATGGCTGGGGAAACATCAACAGCGCCTGAGCAAAGATGATAGGCATGACCCCAGCATAATTGACACGCAGTGGCATGAAGTTGTTTCCACCCTGATACATTTTCCGGCCAACCGCCCTTGAAGCATACTGCACTGGAATCTTTCGTTGTCCCTGAGTGATCATGATGACCCCGACCACCACGGCAATGAACATCACTGCAAGCAAGGCCCCAACGATAGGGCTCTTACCGGTGTCCTCGAGTCCGGCGGGCGGGAAGAACATGTCCTGCAGCCCCAGAAACGCTTCCGGAATGGACGCCAGAATACCAATCGTGATAATCAGCGAAATTCCATTTCCAATTCCCCGTTCCGTAATCTGTTCACCAAGCCACATCAAGAGTGCGGTGCCAGAGGTGAGAATCAAGACCGTCTGGATACGATACCACCAGATCATGTCATCACTGTAGAGGACGAGCCTTCCAATCCCCTGGAACAGACTGTCAGCATTCTCGAACCCTACAGCCAGTGCGAAACCCTGCCCAATACAGAGGATGATGGTCAGAACACGACCATAGTGGATGATCTTCGTCCTGCCTCCCTCTTCACGCGAAAGCTTGCTCAAGCCCGGAATCACCGCGGTCAACAACTGGATGATGATGGTTGCACTGATGTAGGGCATGATACCCAATGCGCCGATGGCGCACCTCTGAAGGGCTCCTCCGGTGAACATTCCATACATCTTCAACAAGCCTCCCCCGCTCTGGTCACCCGTCTTCGCGATGTTGTCCAGATACTCGGTCAAGGCCGCACCATCAAGCCCAGGAATCGGAACCAGAGCGATGACCCTGCATACGAGTAGAATCAGGATGGTAAACAGAATCCTCGCTTTCAGCTCCGGGATCTTGAAGCAGTTAGAGAGGGTGGAGACGATTTTGCCGAACATTACGCGTAAAAGACTTGAGCGTTATGCCTCGCTGCCTTCTTCGGGCTGAGCAACTTCTTCCGAAGCTTCCTTGCCCGCCTCAAGTGCGGTGCAGGTGCCTCCCAACTTTTCAATGGCGCTGCGGGCCGCAGCACTGAATTTGTGGGCTGTCACATTCAGCTTCTTGGTCAGCTCTCCATTCGCAAGGATCTTGATGCCGTCAGCGGTTCCATTGGCAAGACCTGCCTTCTGGAT
>CAZKNW010000677.1:0-2306 GCA_964554035.1 uncultured Verrucomicrobiota bacterium | reverse complement strand
TGAGGGGCATTGAATGGAGATGCCTGCCATGGCATCGTCCGCTGTGAGTTTCTGGTTACAGCTCGGGCAGTGAAATTTCATCAGTTGGTTTGGATGGCACTGATTGGAGCGATGGCTCCGTCATTCGTTGAGGTGTTCCAAGAGAAAACAACGTCACAAGCCTCGGAAACAAGTCAGAATCTCCAGTTTTTGACCCGATACCGATACCCGCTCCCATCACCCACTCCCGGTGAATCAGTCCTCGACGATCCCGAAGCGTCCCTGAACCGTGTTGAACGAATCATTGTCCCTTCCACTGCCCGCTCCGGTAAAGGTCAGTGTGAAGTCGTAGTCATCCAGCCATTTGGTCGGAAGAGCCATGAAGAACACATTGTTCTCCCATGAATGATCACTACCAGTGCGTGTTTTACCAAAGGGATCTTCTTCATCATGATAAACGACGGTCTTCCAAGGCCCCCAGGGTGTTGCCCCCTCGAACAGCCCCAATTGCCCCGTCTTGCTTTCCCCATGCTCGGTCGTCAGCAACACACGTTTGATACCCGGGTGGTAGCAGGCACTCAGGCACCAGCCCACGCCGCGGGAATCCTCAAAAACCGGAACCTTATCGTTCAACGCGCCCCAGATCGGATCTCGGGATCCATCCAGTCCACAGAAGAACTGGAAATCCTGTTTCGAATTTCCCAGGAGGGACGTCTCCACCCTCGCCAGATACAGTTTTCCCGGTTTGTGTACCACCAGCCCGACTCCCTGGGGGCCCTGATGCTCCATGGTGATCGAGGCCGGACTGATGAAATAGGAATACACGTAATCTCCGTATGATTCAGGAACCCCGTCGTTGTTTCTTCCGAAGTTGAGAAAGGTGGGAATGGTCAGATTCTCCTCCTGCAGGAAACGCCAGTCCGCCTTCTCCCAACTCCGTCCATGATCGCGCGATGAGGCGAGTTCCACATACTCGTAGTGGTTTCGGTGTTTCTTCCCATCGGGCCGGTCAGGCACCACCCACATGTGCAGGACCTCCTCCACGCAGATCAGCCCCCAGCTCTTGCCATCAAAGGTCGCTTCACGCTCTGCCTCAAGGCCACCCCAGACATTGAAGCCACGGTAGTCCCGGGGACCTCCTTCAACACGGGCGACACCCAGGCCCACCCGTCCTTTGCTGTTGGTTCCACCAAAGCCCCCACCATCACCCCACGCTCCATAGAGATGACCGTCATCCGCCCAGGTCAGTTGGAAGTTGTCGCTGCCCTGCGCGTGGCGTTGATGGGTGGACCAGTCGAGTTTCCAGCCATCGACGAGGTCGCTGCGGGGATAGGGATCATCCCCAAGACAGGTGCAAACCACCAATACCGGAAGAAGCAGCCACATTCTCATGCAAGACCTCTACTCGTTGGGCATCCTGGATGACAACCCGATAAACTCAGGTTGCCGGGATCGTGACATCCCTTGTGAAAGGAGGAATGCCGGCGGAATTGACAGGGGGCGTTTATCAGGAACCTTCCCTCCCATGTCCATCGCCCGGAATCCGTCCATGCCGGAAGGCAGATCCTCCCGACCAAATGAATATGCTGCTCTGGCTGCCTGGATCGTCACCTGTTTCCTGCCGTCCCTTACCGGCATCTTCTTTCCTCCGGGAGAATGGTATCTGGATCTGAACAAGCCCACATGGAATCCCCCGGGATGGATCTTCGGCCCGGTCTGGACCTGCCTTTACCTCTCCATGGGCATCGCGGCATGGATGATCTGGAAGACACCGAAGGAAGCCCCCCGGCAAAAGGCGCTGACCTTCTTCGGCATACAGCTCATTCTGAATGCGATCTGGTCTCCGGTCTTCTTCGGACTCCACAACATGGGCATGGCCTTCGTTGTGATCATCGGCCTCTGGCTGGCCATCGGGATCACCCTCCTCTCCTTCCTGAAGGTCAACAGGAAAGCGGGCTGGATGCTCCTCCCCTACCTGCTCTGGGTCAGCTTTGCCAGTTTCCTGAACTTCACGCTCTGGCGGATGAATTCCTGAGACAGATTCCCGATTTTCCCGAGCCGCAGGCGCCGCATTTCCGAAAGGCGCCCTGTGAATTAGTTTGTCCAATTCCCCAAGCTTGGGCCTCATAGGTTGTCTCCTTTCCAGCAGAACGATGAAACGACCCCATGCATCCCTTTGGCTTTGGCTTTCCCTTCTCCTGACCTTGCCTTTTGGCATTCGGTGCCTTGCGGAGGTCAGGACCAACAAGAACGCCATCCAGATCTCCGGCGTCTATCCACATCTCACCATGTGGAATGAAGAGAAGGAGTGCGGAACCGGAGCGGTG
>CAZKNW010000676.1:0-2310 GCA_964554035.1 uncultured Verrucomicrobiota bacterium | reverse complement strand
AACCCGTCTCATTGTGGGAGCGCTTCATCGGCTCACGAAGGAGGCCGTTCGCCGGAAGGAGCTGAAGCGGGCCAAGGATTACCTGATCGGCCAGTCGCAACTTCAGCTGGAAGGGGCCGAAAACCAGATGATCTGCATCGGCGAGCAGTGGCTCGGCCACAAACGACTTCTTGCAGAGGAACAGGTCTATGACAGGATACGCAAGGTCACCGCAGGCGACCTGAAATCAACGGCCCAACGATTCTTCCGACCAGAGAACCTGAATCTCTCCACCATCAGCCCGCTGAAGAGCACCAAGCGCCTGATGGATGCCCTGCGCATACCCAGCCCATGAAGCCCGCCATCGTCCAGACACGCTTCGTCGCCGATCCCGAATCGGTCGTCGAGCAGTTGAAGGGACTTCAGGGCACCCAACTCCTCAGGAGCCGACTCTTTGAGTATTCCGATTCCCGCTTCTCCATCGTCGTCACCGCCCCCTTCCTGACCTTTCGCTCCTTCGGATCCCGCTGCGAAATCATGACGTCGAATGGGACCAAGGAAACCTATGGCAATCCCTGGGCCATGCTCGACACCCTGATGGATCGCTTTGAGTTGCCGGACGAGGCGGATTGTCCCTTCCCACTCGGGGGCGCCTTCGGATACTGGGGCTATGGCTTGAAGTCCTTCGTGGAGCCCAGGGCCATCTACCACACACTCAACGACCTGGAACTCCCAGATTGCCATGTGGGGTTCTACGACAGCCTGCTCGTCACGGATCACCGTGAGCAGGCAACATGGATCGTCTCCACCGGCCAGACCGAAACCGGGGATCGATCCGAACCAAGGCTGAGGGAGGCCCTGTCCTTCTGGCAAGGCATCCTTGATTCGCCCACCTCCGATCCTGATCCACAAGGTCCGCCTGGACCTTCATACAATGCTGGGGAATCCGTCACTTCCCTCGATCAGAAGGCCTATGAAGATGCGGTCCGGAAGTGTCAGGAATACATCCGTATCGGTCACATCTACCAGGTGAATCTGTCGCGCCGGATCACGGAGGGCCTTCCTTCCACCGCATGGGATTTCCATAAGAATTTCAGCGAATTCGCCCCAGCACCCTTTGGAGCCTGGCTGGATCTTGGAGACCTCCAGATCACCTCCACCTCTCCGGAACTCTTCCTCAAGGTCTCCGGATCCCACATCCGCACCCGCCCCATCAAGGGCACCCGCCCACGCTCCAATGATCCCACGCGTGACGCCCAACTCGCCTATGAGCTGCAGACCAGTGAAAAGGAACGCGCAGAACTGCTCATGATCACCGACCTGCTCCGCAATGATCTTGGAAGGATCTGTGACTACGGGAGCATTCAGGTTCCCGACCTGATGAAGCTGGAGCGCTTTTCCCACGTGCACCATCAGGTCTCGACCGTAGAGGGCCGACTTAGAAATGACGTCACCCACTTCAAGGCCTTCGCGTCGTGTTTCCCTGGAGGCAGCATCACCGGTGCACCGAAGATCCGTGCGATGGAGATCATTGACGAGCTGGAGCCCGTCGCCCGAGGTCCCTACACCGGTTGCATCGGCTACATTGGATTCAACCGGGAAAGCCAGCTCAACATCGCCATCCGCATAGCAATCCATCACGAGGGCAAGGTGCACTACCATACCGGAGCAGGGATCGTGGCGGATTCGGATCCAGAAGCCGAATGGGAGGAAACCAACCAGAAGGCGGCAGGTTTCATGCAGACACTGGAAGCGCTAAGATCAGAGAAGCTGCATCCTAGGAAACCGCTTCCAAAAAGGTAGGGACCGTCGCTCCGCGCGGTCCAATGCTGCGGACAAGGTCTTCGAATCTCCCTTTGCGTTTGAAAGCCAAGCTCGGGCGCTCACGGAGTGATCGCCCTACTCTTTTTCTCAGCGCCTCGGCGCTGAGCGTTGAGATGGGAGCGCGGAGCTTACTCCGCACGAAATGAAAAACGTGGTCTGAATGTTTCCAAGCGGACTGAAGTCCGCGCTCCTATCGGCTTCCAAAAAGGTAGGGACCGTCGCTCCGCGCGGTCCAATGCTGCGGACAGGGTTTTCGAATCTTCCTTTGCGATCGAAAGCCAAGCTCAAGCGCTCACGGAGTGACCGCCCTACCCCCTTTTTTTTCAACGCCTCTGCGTGCGACCTCACCCTTCCCCACCGCCGGAAGCCTCCCGGTGAGCATCTATCAGGACCTTCATGGTGTAGCCGCCCTTCATTTCTTCGCCTTCGGTCAGGGTCCAGTCGTTCAGGTCTGCGAGATCGATGGTCAGTTTGGCGCCGATCTTGATGCCCGGGAGTTCCACAGGA
>CAZKNW010000675.1:0-2311 GCA_964554035.1 uncultured Verrucomicrobiota bacterium | reverse complement strand
CTTGAAAAGATGGCGAAGGAACGGAGCGCGCAGTCCGGCGTTGAGATCCTCTTCGAGGGCGGTACGGATGAACCGCCCCTCCCTGGCATCATCCGACACCACCTAAGGAGGATCGCGCAGGAGTCGGTGACCAACGCACTGAAGCACGGCCAGCCCTCCCATGTGCGAATCCGCACCTTGCTCGACCAGGACAACCTCACTCTCGAGATTTCCGACAACGGGGGAGGAAGCCTCTGCGAAGACAAGGATGGCCATTTCGGCATTCTTGGCATGAAGGAACGCACCAGGAAGATCGGTGCGTCCATACGGTGGGAATCCAACGGCAAGGGCGGCGTCACCGTCCGCCTGCTGCTACCCCTCGCATTCAATCAGGAAGGCCAATGAGTAAACCCTGCAGAATCATGATCGTGGATGACCATTTCGTCGTCCGGAGCGGCATCAAGGCATCCCTTGAAATGGAGGATGACCTTGAAGTCATCACGGAAGCCGAAGACGCCGCCACCGCGATTGATGAATTCGCAAGGCATCATCCCGACCTCGTGCTTCTGGATTTCCAGCTGCCCGACAAGGATGGCAGCGCCATCGTGACCGAACTGCTTCAGCTGGATCCCGAGGCAAGAATACTCATGTTTTCCACCTATGACCGTGAGGAAGACATCTTCCAGGCCATCCAGGCCGGGGCACTGGGCTACATCCTGAAGTCCGTGCCAAGGGATGAATTGCTGTACGCGGTTCGGACGATCGCGGCCGGAGAACGCTACCTCAGCCCCGGTGTTTCCCAAAGGCTCGCATCCAGACTGGCCTCCCCTGAACTCAGTGCCCGCGAATTGGAGATCATTGCCCTCGTGGCCAAGGGGCAAAGCAACAAGCAGATCGGAAGTGAACTCGGTATTGCCGAGGACACGGTGAAACGGCATGTCAGCAACTGCCTTCTCAAGCTGAAGGTCAATGACCGCGCCCAAGCGGCCACGGAGGCGATTCGCCGTGGACTCATCAAGGTGGATTGAAACAAAACAAAAGCCCCATGTGGGTGACACATGAGGCTTTG
This sequence comes from uncultured Verrucomicrobiota bacterium, assembly GCA_964554035.1. GTDB lineage: Bacteria > Verrucomicrobiota > Verrucomicrobiia > Limisphaerales > CAZKNW01 > CAZKNW01. Next base: position 1,263 of record CAZKNW010000675.1, on the reverse strand, counting down.
CTGAAGCTCTGGTTTCCCAATTCCGGCTACATCCCGGTAAGCGGATCGATTGGTATGATTTCGATGCCCCTGGGCTCTTGAAAGACTCCGTTGTCGGTAAAGATCTCCGAGTTGGTCTCAGGATCACCTGAAGGCGTGATCCTGTGGAGGCGACGGGTATTCGCCGGATAAGGGAAGCCCGGTGCGATCGTTTCACCATCAGTCATGAAGATGAACCCGCTTGCAAGGTCACCCTGGATGGCCAAGTGGGTCGGCTGCAGGAAGTCCGTATCGATTGAAAGCGCCTCCAACTCGGTAGCAAAGACTCCCATGGAGCACTCCAATTTCCAGATCGTCTTGGAATAGGCATCGGCAATCACCAACGATCCACTCGTGGGATCCACGTCGATTCCGACAGGATACCAGAGGTTGGTGATCGGTGGTGCAACAAAACGGAAGTCATTGGTCTCGCTGATCAACAAGGTCTGGTTTCCCGTGACCGGATCGATCTGGACGATCTTGCGCTCCTTGTCGTTCTTCCTTGCGGTCTGGCCCAATACGTTGCCGATATCCGTCGCGAAGATCTGGCCAGCCAGGGGACTGCCCTCCGGAGCCACGGTCATTCCCGTCAACCAGTAGAGTTCGTCTCCTGATGTGAGCAGAGTCTGGGCACCCGTTTTCGGGTGGACCAGAATCACCTTGCCAGGATCAGAAGCACTGCTTCCGGAGTCACCCACGGCAATCATTCCCGCATTGCCCCCAGCCTCGCCCGGCAGCACATCCACCGCAATCGGGAAGCTGAAGTTGCCTCCACTGGAGATCAGGCGCCTTTGCAGGCTCACCGAGTGGACTCCAAAGAGTCCTTGCTCTCCCCTGCCCTTGTTGGAACTGACGGTTTCGTAGTCCACCACCAGATACTCGAGGACTTCATGTCCGCTCAGGAGATTGGTATGGACCGAGATGTCGTAGCCATCCACCAGCTGATCACTCACCAGGTTCTGGGTTGGGAACTTCATCGGGCTACCCACCGAGTTGGTGTGGATCAGCAACACCGATCCATCGAACACACGGTTGCCACGGTCGGCAATCGCCAGATCGCCATCAAAGGGCTGCACCGAGTAGATGGCCAGCGTGAAGGTCTGGGCCGGACTGGTCTGGGCACCGTTGCCGGCAAAGTCCTCACCATCGTCCACCGCCGTGACGCTCAGGTCCACGATGGCTGCCACACCATTCCTGGTCGTGAAGGTCAGTGTTCCGTTCGCGAATCCCGCTCCAGCACTGTCG
>CAZKNW010000674.1:0-2315 GCA_964554035.1 uncultured Verrucomicrobiota bacterium | reverse complement strand
CGATGCGGGTTCGGCCATCGTCAATGCCAAGGACCTTCCAGTGCGTGATGCCCATCTTCCCGTGAACTTCGTCGTAGATCTGCCTGGGGCGATTTTCGACGTCCAGGCGAAAGGGCAGCTCCAGGGTTCCCTCGCTTCCGGAAGGGACACCGTCGAGGAGGGCTATATAGCGTTTCTGCGGGAGGCGATTCTGAAACTGAATGGATAGGTGCTTCTGGGCCGCATGCGTCCTGGCCACGACCAGCAGCCCGGATGTGTCCATGTCCAGGCGGTGAACGGATGGATGTTCCGGGCAGCCGGGGAAGGCCTTCTTGACCCTCTCGGTGATGCAGTCCTGTTTGTCCGGGCCTTTGCCAGGCACGGAGAGGACCCCGCTGGGCTTGTCGACCACGACGTAGCTTTCCGCGACATGGATGATCTTCAGGTCACTCATCGGAGCCGGATTCGAGGCCGCAGAGAAGGAAGCCGAGGATGGGTTGGCAGTTTTCCCGGCAGGCCGGATAGAACACTCCCTGTTGGCGATCGCCTGCGTGCTCGTTGCCACCCCAGTGAAATTCAGCAATGCCTGTGGGATGGAGACCCGATCTGGCTGCATGGACCAGAAGCTTGGGCGCACAGCATTGGCCGACCTTTCCACCCATCCCGTGATCGGCGTGGAACGCTTCCTTCAAGGTCGAGGTTTGCCCCCTGAAATTGACCAGACGGTAGGTAGTGTGGATCTCCTCCATCAGTTGTTGCGAAAGCCTCTTTCGATCTTCGCGGAGCCTGATCCAGACTTCGGATCTTGCTTCCTGAAGTTCCATCTCGGACGAGAGCGCCTTGATTCGTTGCTGTTCAGGCTGGACCCTATTGAGGAAAAACTCCTCCCCCAACAGATGGGGAACCCAGCCCTCGACTGTCCGGATGCCGCCCTTGAGGGAAGAGAAGGCCTTCAATACGACCCTTTCCCCAGAAGGCTTTCTGCATTCGAGGACGCCGAGCATGCATCCACCTCCGTCCGAAAAGAGGCTGTCAAACGAGAGAACGGGGTTGGCCTCTTCTGCGGGAAGATCCAAATCGAGGCGCTGGTGCCTTTCCAGCTCTCCCATGAGTTCATAAGCCCGTTCGCGGGCACTACCCCAGCCAAGATGGTGGACCGTTTCGCAAGCGGTGCAGAATCCTGAACAGGGAGCTTCTAAAGGCGTTGAACTGGAAGTCTGAATGGGCACGAGCTGGGCAGAGGATGGCGGTCTTGGAGGGTCGAAGGCAACGGTGAGTTGCATCCCGGGGACAGGGATGGAGAAGATGCTCTACCTTGAGGTTGCAAAAGATTTCGAATAGATGTCCTTTCACCACGTTTTAGGGCGTTATGCGTGTGCCAATTGGGCGTTATTGCCCTATTGGATGTGTACGTTAGTTTTAAGAAAATGACTCGAATTGTTGCCATTTTGCTCGTTGTGACCTGTTTTTCCCTGCAGGCCGACGAATCCTTGAAGAACAGGATTGAATCATTCCTCAAGAATTATTGCCTGGATTGCCACGACGACCTGACCAGCAAGGCTGGCCTGGACCTGACCAGCCTGTCCTGGGATTTGTCCGATCCTGTCAGCTTTTCAGCCTGGGAGAAGGTGGAGAAGAGGGTGTCTGGAGGAGAGATGCCTCCGCCCAAGAAGAAGAACCAGCCTTCCGACGCAGAGCGGGCAACCCTGTCCAAGGCGCTCAAGCCCGCCCTGGTGGCGGCCGAGCAGGCAGAAGTCCGGAAACGGGGCAGGGTCCATCTGAGGCGCCTGACACGGCTGGAGTATGAGCGATCGCTGCACGACCTTCTTGGAGTGGACATCCCACTTCAGGATTTTCTTCCGGCCGATGAGACGCCGGATGGATTTGAGACCAAGGCGGAGAACCAGCAGGTGAGTCTCTTTCACCTGCGCCAGTATCTGGATGCCGCGGACGCGGCCCTCGATGAAGCCTTCAGGCGGGCCATGAAGGGAGACAGGACGTTCAAGAAATTCTACTCCCCGCAGGACCTCACCCATGACACCGGAAGGGGAAACTATCGTGGTCCCGAGGCGCGTGATGGGAAGGTCATCTCATGGTCCATGGGAGTGCAGTTTTCCGGAAGGATGACGGCAACCCGCGTTCCAGAGGAAGGTTGGTACAAGATAACGATCAAGAATCTGGAGGGAGTCAACCTCGGGCCTGACGGGGCAGTTTGGGGAACCCTGCGCTCGGGTTCGTGCTATTCGAATGAGCCTCTGCTTTATTACATCGCCAGCGTTGAAGCCGCGGCTGAACCCCGGGACCACACCTACTTGGCTTGGATCCGGGATGGGCAC
>CAZKNW010000673.1:0-2321 GCA_964554035.1 uncultured Verrucomicrobiota bacterium | reverse complement strand
GGCGTTCCAAAGGGGAAGCCGATCATGCCGGCTTCGGAGCAGGCCTTCTTCAGCGACTGGCCCAAGGCATGGGCGTGGACGTTGCAGAGATTGCCGTCCAACAACGGCACCCCAATTCCCACTTGGGCGCGATCGAAGTCCTCCTGGTTCATGCCGAGGCCCCAGTAGAAGGCGGTCACGCCCTTCTGCCACCCGTGTGTCAGCTCCCGGCTGTTCCAGTTCAGGCTCATGTCGCGAATCGGGGATGCCTGCCTAGAGGCTGAGGTCCTTGTCGGTCACCGCGCCTTCGGAAGCGGAGGAAACCAGGTGGGCATACTTGGCGAGTACCCCATGCTGGTAGCGTGGCTTCATCGGCTTGAGCTTCTTGCGGCGGGCAGCCAGTTCCTTCTTGGAAATGTTGACGTTCAACTCGCGCTTCTCGGCATCGATGGTGATGGAGTCGCCGTTGTTGACGAGCGCCAGTGCGCCGCCGGTATAGGCCTCGGGGGTGATGTGACCCACCACGAAACCATGGGTGCCTCCGGAGAAGCGGCCGTCGGTGATCAAGGCCACCTTGTCGCCCAGTCCACGACCCATGATGGCCGCCGTGGGTCCAAGCATCTCACGCATGCCGGGACCGCCCTTGGGACCTTCGAAACGGATGACGACCACGTCGCCCTCCTTGATCTTCCCGGCCAGGATGGCCTGCATGGCGAGTTCCTCGGAATTGAAGACTTTTGCCGTGCCGGTAAAGGTCAGTCCTTCCTTGCCGGTGATCTTGGCCACGGCACCTTCCTCGGCGAGATTGCCGTAGAGGACGACCAGGTGGCTGTCCTTCTTGATGGGCTTGTCGATGGGCTGAACGATCTTCTGGAACTTGGGATACGGCTTCACCGATTTCAGGTTCTGCGCCATCGTCTTGCCGGTGACGGTCATGCAGTCCCCATGCAGGTAGCCGGCGTCGAGGAGGGTCTTCATCAGGGGCTGGATGCCTCCGATGGCTACCAGTTCCGACATCAGGTACTTGCCGCTGGGCTTGAGGTCAGCGAGCACGGGGACCTTTTTTCCGATGCGGGTGAAGTCGTCGAGCTTGAGGTTCACGCCTGCGGCATGGGCCATGGCCAGGAGGTGCAGCACGGCGTTGGTGGAGCCGCCCAGGGCAATGACCACGGTGATGGCGTTCTCAAAGGCCTTCTTGGTCATGATGTCCCGGGGCTTCAGGTCCTTCTTCAGGAGCTGGACCACGGCGGCACCTGCGCGACGGCAATCGTCGGCCTTGGCCCTGGAGACGGCCGCCTGTGCGGAACTGTTGGGAAGACTCATGCCGAGGGCCTCAATGGCGGAGGCCATCGTGTTGGCCGTATACATCCCACCGCATGAACCCGGACCGGGGATGGCGCAGGCCTCGATCTGCTGCAGCTGACGGTCATTGATCTTCTTGTTGGCGTGGGCTCCCACTGCCTCGAAGACGGACACCACGTCCAGTTTCTTTTCCTTGTCCTCCTTCTTCGCCTTCGGGCTGGTGATGCAGCCGGGGAGGATGGTGCCTCCGTAGACGAAGACGGCCGGACGATTCATGCGGGCGATGGCGATCAGGCAACCGGGCATGTTCTTGTCGCAGCCACCGATGGCCACATAGCCGTCCATGCCTTCGCAGCCCACCACGGTTTCGATGGAGTCGGCGATGACCTCCCGGGAGACGAGGGAGTATTTCATGCCCTCGGTGCCCATGGAGATACCGTCGGAAATCGTGATGGTGTTGAAGATCAAGGACTTGCCACCACCCTTGTCGGTCCCCTCAGCAGCATGCTTGGCGAGTTCATCGATATGGAAATTACATGGGGTGACCTGGGACCAGGTACTGGCGATGCCGATGACCGGCTTCTTGAAGTCTTCCTTCTTGAACCCGACCGGATACAGCATGGCCCGGCTGGGGGCACGGTCAGGACCATCCAGAACGATGCTGGAATACTTGCGGATGTTCACCGGCTTTTTCTTCGCCTGGGAGGAGGCAGGTTTCTTCTTTGCACTCATGAGGGCGGGGATGGTCGGCTGAAAAGGCTTTTCGTGACAAGCGTTGAATGCGCTGGCCAGGGCACAAGGAATGCCCTGTTGGAGTTCCTGAGGGGGGAAGAAACGGGTGGAAATTATGTTCGGGCAACAGACGCCAAGGAGGTGGGGGTGGGGGACCCCGCTGAAGAAACGTTCCGTCACCCGAACGATGCATTGTTACCAATCGTTCGGGGAGTGTGCAAATAGTTTTTTGTAAGGACTGACTCTACTTAAAACCCTTTGATTTAAAGGGCTATTTGCTCCTCAGGGACCAGGATCTTGGGGGGGTG
>CAZKNW010000672.1:0-2324 GCA_964554035.1 uncultured Verrucomicrobiota bacterium | reverse complement strand
ATCAGGGCGATATCTCGATTGGGGAACTCCTCCTGGAAGGTATCCACAAAGGATCGGATGCCAGCCGGATTATGGGCGCAGTCCAGAATGAGAGTTTGGCCAGCTCTTTCAACCACCTCGAATCGTCCGCGGATTTGAGCCCCTTGGAGGCCCACTCGGATTCGGTCTGAGGGGGCGGTAATGGTCTTGTGAAGTCGTGTGGCCGTGGCGGCGGCCAGTGCCGCATTCCACCACTGATGTTCTCCCGGTAAGGGAAGGCTTGATAGCTCATTCTTCCATTGGTCGACTTCATCGCTGGTGATCTCGTGCAATGGAGCCTTCTCGGAGGCGGCCTTTTCACGGATCACTTCGAGCACGGATGGATTCTGTGCAGAGGTGACCACCGGGATGGAGGGCTTGATGATGCCTGCCTTTTCGAAGGCGATCGCCTCAATGGTGTCCCCAAGCCATGCTTGATGATCAAGATCTACATTGGTGATCACCGATGCGATGGGCGTGACGATGTTGGTTGCATCCAGTCGGCCGCCCAATCCCGTCTCGAGGATCACGATTTCGCATGCCTCCCTTTCGAAGTGCATCATTGCCATGACGGTGATGACTTCGAAGAAGGTCGGATGGGAATCTTGAGGGAATCCTTCGAGGACGGGTTTCAGTTCACGGACCAAGTCGATGACTGAGGCTTCCGGAATGAGCCGTTTATCGACCTGGATCCTCTCGCGAAAGGATACGAGATGAGGGGAGGAGAAGAGTCCGGTGCGGTGGCCGGCGGTTCGATAGACGGATTCGAGGAATGCGCAGGTCGATCCCTTACCATTCGTCCCTGCAACGTGGATGAAGGAAAGGCGCTCCTGAGGGTTGCCCACCCTTGCGGCCAACTTCCTGACATTGTCCAGCCCGAGCTTGGCCCCGAACATCCGAAGGTCATACAGGAACTGGATGGCTTCCTGGTAGGTCATGACCTCTTGGGATTCCGGCCTCAGGTGATGGGTGCGTGCCGCTTCAGGCAGGCCTCAATGAATCCACGGAAAAGAGGGTGGGGATGGTTGGGCTTGCTCTTGAATTCCGGATGGAACTGGCATGCCACAAAGAACGGGTGCTCAGGAAGCTCGATCATCTCCACCAGCTTGTCATCGGGGGAAGTGCCGCAGAAGACAAGTCCCGCCTCCTCGAACTGTTCCCGGTAGCTGTTGTTGAATTCGTAACGATGGCGGTGCCTCTCGGTCACCTCGGCTTCTGCATAGAGACTGGCGGCCTTGGAGCCTTCCTTGAGTTTGCAGGGCTGGGCGCCGAGGCGCATGGTGCCGCCCATCTTCTTGATGTGCTCCTGGTCCTCCATCAGGGAAATGACCGGGTGGGGAGTCTCCGGGTTGAGCTCCTTAGAATGGGCCCCTTCGAGTCCAAGGACGTTCCGGGCAAACTCAATACATGCGATCTGCATACCGAGGCACAAGCCAAGGTAGGGGAGACCATACTCTCGTGCATACTGGGCTGCCTGGATCTTGCCTTCAGTGCCTCGATCCCCGAATCCACCGGGAACCAGGACTCCGTCGAGTTCATTGAGCCACTTTTCCGCGCCATCCCTCTCAATGTCCTCGGCCTCGATGTGCTCGATGCTGACACCACAGTCGTTGGCAACGCCCCCATGGTCCACAGATTCGAAGACGGACTTGTAGGCGTCCTTGAGCTCGATGTATTTGCCGACCACTCCGATTCGAACCTGATGGCGGGGTGCCTTGAGCTTGCGAAGCATGTCGTGCCAGTCGGTAAGGTCCGCGGGCTCGTGTTCCAAGCCCAAGTGGCGGCAGACGATCTCGTCCATTTTTTCCCGCTGCAGCATCACGGGGACCTCATAGATTGATGATTCGACATCCCGTTCCTCGATCACTGCATCCTTCGGCACGTTGCAGAACATCGAGATCTTGCTGCGGAGCTCCTTGCTCAGCGGGTGTTCACAGCGGCAAACGAGGATCTGCGGCATGATGCCGATCTCACGAAGCTTGGCGACCGACTGTTGTGTAGGCTTGGTCTTGAGCTCTCCTGCGGCCTGGATGTAGGGGACAAAGGTGACATGGATGAACAGCGCGTTGTGGTGGCCCACCTCGAGGGCGAATTCCCTGATGGCCTCGAGGAAGGGAAGTCCCTCGATGTCTCCCGTCGTTCCGCCGATTTCGGTGATGACGACATCCGCCTCCGACATTTCAGCCACGCTCCGGATACGCGACTTGATCTCGTCGGTGATGTGAGGAATGACCTGGACGGTCTTGCCGAGGTATTTGCCGTCGCGCTCATTCTCGAGAACGCGCTGGTAGACCTGCCCTGAGGTG
>CAZKNW010000671.1:0-2362 GCA_964554035.1 uncultured Verrucomicrobiota bacterium | reverse complement strand
TGGGGATCTTCCAGGAGTGCGATGTTGTTGCCCGTATCCAGGTTCACGCCCACCCATTCGCTGGAAAGATGTCCCAAGAGCCAAAGCATCTCGTCGATGCGCCAGTCCTTGTGGTTTTCAACTGCCAGCTTCAACCCATGGCGCTTCATGATGGGCTCGACCAGTTGCACGGTCCTGACGGCCCATCGACGGAATTCCAGCCATTCCTCAAGCGTCTTGAAGGTCTCGTAGCGCCTGCCTCCGAGGCAGACGGTCCTCAATATCCTCGCCCCCGCCTCCTTGGCAGCCCTCACTTCAGCCTCAAACTGCTTCAGGTCTTTCCGGCCATCAGGCAACTTGATCTGGCCCTCAAGGCCCACCCCGAGGATTTCCTTTCGTTTTCTGACCTTTCCCGCGAACTCCATGCTCCAGCCGCGGACACCCACCTGGACGGCCGAAGCTCCAAGGTCATTGCCGTACTCCAGGAAATCAATCGCATCCCGAAATCGCGGATACGACTTGGAATGATTACCCGACCGGCTTCGGGCACGACAGGAGGCCTGCGAAAGCCCCATGGCAGGAATCCCGCTCGTCGCAAGAACGCGTGGAGTCGACGCCATCAAGGCCAATCCGGAAAGGAAGGATCTTCGGTTCATCATGGGTAGGATTTCATGGGATCAGCTCCAACCTGGTTTCTCCAATCCAGAAGCTTCCTCGTCAACATAGCGGCAACATCGGGGTACTTGTGGAAAACATCAGCCTTTTCCCCGAGGTCCTCTTCAACGTTGTAGAGCTCGAACGTTCCGGCTTCATAGAACTCGATCAGTTTCCAGTGCCCGGAGCGGATGACCCCGGAGGGCGCGCTCTGGGGATGTTGGTTGTAATGGGGATAGTGCCAGCAGAGATCCCTCGTCGGCAACTTCCCTCCCTTCAATGCCGGGACCAGACTCACACCATCCATGTGCTGCTCCGGCTTGGCGGGTAATCCAAGGACGTCCAGGACGGTAGGGTAGATGTCATTGCTGATGACAGGTTCACTGCAGACAGCCCCCTTGTCGGTGACACCCGGCCAGCTCACGATGAAGGGCACCCGCAGCCCACCTTCATAGTTGGAACCCTTGTTGGCACGCAGCGGCTCGTTACTCGTCGCCTTGGCGAATCCTCCGTTGTCGCTGGTGAAGAGGATCAGGGTCTCGTCCCTGATCTTCAGCTCCTCCAGCACGTCCATGACCCTACCGACCGAGTCATCCACACTTTCCACCATGGCGGCATAGGCCGGGTTTCCCTGCCGTTCCTTCTTGGGAACCTTTTCATACCGTGCCTTGACGTCCTCCTTGGCCTGCAAGGGCGTATGGACGGCATAGTGCGAAAGCATCAGGAAGAAGGGCTGGTCCCTGCTGGATCTGACAAAGTCCACCGCCTCCTCGGTCAGTCGGTCGGTCAGGTATTCTCCCGGTTTTCCATCCTTCAGGGTCTGTTTCTCCACATACTGTCCGGTGGTGGGAATCAGCCAGCGGCCCTTGTATGGGTAAAAATAATGCCCCGGGGCTCCGTGATCGTCACCCGCCACATTCACATCAAACCCCTGATGCTGCGGAAGGTAGAAGGGGGCTCCCCCCAGGTGCCACTTTCCCACAAAGCCGTTGCGATACCCTGCTTCCCTGAGAGCCTCGGCCAACGTGACCTCCTCGAGGGGCAATTCCCTGATGAACCGTCCCTCCCTCATCTTGTACTTCGAGGGATCCCATCGCCCCGCTGGAAGCCACTGGGTCAACATCAGGCGCGCAGGATATTTGCCGGTCAGGACGGCGGCCCGTGTGGGGGAACAGACATTGCAGGCCGCATAGGCATCCGTGAAGCGTACTCCGCCTGCGGCCAACCGATCGATGTTCGGGGTCTTGTAGTAGTCGCTCCCCTGGCAGCCGAGATCCTTCCACCCCAGGTCATCAATCAGGAACAGGACAACATTCATCCTGGCGATGGCCGCCGTTGAAGACAGGAAAAGGAGCGAGACAACGAGACCAAGTGTTTTCTTCATAGGGAACACTCCTGTTTATAGGCAGTTGCCATGGATCTTCAACTCATCCGTGTCGATTCGGGCAATCCACGGTCCGAAAAGGATTCAGGCGAAACTTTTGGCTTTGAACTCCGACCATCTTCCGAAAGCTTGTGCCGTTCCCAACTGATGGCCGAATCCTTCCTACAGATGCTCAGCCCCGCATCCCTGATGTGGATCCTTCTTGGTACCCTGCTGGGCATCGTCGGAGGTGCCATACCGGGTCTGACGGGTGCCATGCTGATCGCTCTGTGTCTGCCATTGACCTTTTCCATGACCGGGCTGGATGCCCTGAGCCTTTTGGTTTCGATGTATGTGGGTGCCGTC
>CAZKNW010000670.1:0-2371 GCA_964554035.1 uncultured Verrucomicrobiota bacterium | reverse complement strand
GAAACATCGGGAAGAAGATGGCAGCCACCTTCACCAGTACGGGCACTCCCAGTGTCGTGCTGCACATCGTGAACGCCCTTCACGGAGACCTCGGCCTCGTGAGCGATGGAGACATCGTCATTCTTCTCTCCTACTCCGGGGAATCCGAGGAACTCCTCACACTGTGCCAAGCCCTCAAGCCCTTCTCACTGACCACGATTGCCATCACGGGCAACCCGAGGTCCAGCATCGCGAAGCAGTCCGACATTCATCTTTCGGTGAAAGTCCCTAGGGAGGCCTGCCCATTCAACCTCGCTCCGACCTCCAGCACCACGGCCACGCTGGTAATGGGAGATGCCCTCGCCATGGCGGTTCTCGAGGCAAGGGGATTCAAGGAGGAGGATTTTGCTCGTTTTCACCCAAGTGGTTCCATCGGAAGGGCTCTGCTCCTGAGGGCTTCCGACATCATGCGTTCCAATGAACGGAACGCGGTTGCAAGCGGAACCACCACCGTTCAGGACGCCCTGTTGGTCATGACCCGGGCCAAGTCCGGAAGCGTCAGCGTCGTCAATGCCAAGGGAAAACTCACCGGTGTCTTCACGGATGGTGACCTCCGTCGCCTCATGGCCAAGGACGTATCCCTGCTCCAGCGCAAGCTTTCGACCGTCATGACGAAGTCACCCATCACGATCCGGGACGACGCACTCGCGGTGGAGGCACTCAAGATCTTCAATGAACGTCAGATTGACGATCTTGTTGTGGTGGATTCCAAGGATCAACCCGTCGGTATGATTGACTCTCAGGACCTGCCCAAACTAAAAATCCTTTGAACCCATGAAGAAACTTTCAGCCGCCCTCCTTGCCACCCTGTTCGCGATCTCCAGCCTTTGCTCTGCCGACCAGACTCCGCAGTCCCTGCAGACGGAAATCACCCACAAGGTGGACGTACGGTTCATGCTCCACCTGCCCAAGGGCTATGAGGAGGCAACAGACAAGAACTGGCCGATGATCCTTTTTCTCCACGGAGCCGGTGAACGGGGGGACGATCTCCAGAAGGTCACCGTGCACGGACCACCCAAGCTGGTGAAGAATGGAAAGGAACTGGGCTTCATCATCGTTTCGCCCCAATGCCCGAAGGACACTTCATGGGACAACCGGGATCTCATCGCGCTTCTCGACCATGTCCAGTCCAGCTACCGGGTTGACAGGGACCGGACCTATCTGACAGGCCTCAGCATGGGTGGCTACGGCACCTGGAGCCTGGGACTCAGGAACCCCCTTCGCTTTGCCGCCATTGCACCGGTTTGCGGAGGCGGCGTCACCATCGATACACGCCTTGCACGCCGCGACAAGACCGCCCCCTTGAATCAACTTCCCATCTGGGCGTTCCACGGAGGAAAGGACTCGGTCGTCCCTCCTGAAGAATCTGCTCGTCTTGTCGATCTGCTGAAGAAGAACAACCCACAGGTGAAGCTCACCATCTACCCGGAGGCAAGCCACGACTCATGGACCGCCACCTACGACAACCCTGAGCTCTACGAGTGGTTCCTCAGCCACTCCCTCAAGGACCGGAAGTAGTTCTCTCGATCCGATCGAAGGACCTGAAACCCCTCAGCAGGTTCAACGCATTGTCCTCCTGATCGATTCCGAGTTGCCCGGCAAGCGTCATACCTACTTGAACCACAGATTCGGGTGGGTGACCGCCGTCTCGAAGATGATGGGCAAATTTCATGAAGCGGAAGGCATCAAACCAACGGTAAAAGCGCTCGATGAATGACCGCCGACCTGAGGTGTTGGCACGAATCTCCTCGATCGCAGCCATGAAGCCCTGCTGCTCCAGGAAGCCAGCGATCCCAGTATGGAGATCCTTCATCCCTGCTTCCACGGATCGTCTTCCCCCATCAAAGAAGACGGGTACCTTTTCGGCGAGCGCCTTGGCCTCCACATAGGTTTCCCAGGCATAGGTCATTCCACCCTGCCTTTCTCCCATCACCACGTCTCCCACGGCCTTGCCGGTCCCAAAAGGCACCCGGTGCGAGATCCTCGGCGAGGGTCGGACACAGGTATTCGCCACCTCGGTGAAGCCACCGAGGGGAATGATCTTCTGCAGGAAGTAGAAGTCCTCACCCGCCTTTCGACGGTTCATCCCTCCCTGGGCGGCATACGCCCAGGGGCGAACCGCCATTGACGATCCAACGGTCTGAAACGCATAGGGCAACCCCGCCCATCGTTGCGCATCCACGAAACACCTCAGGTGCAGTTCATAGCCGATCACCGCCTCATAAATCAAAGGATCCAGATCGCCCTCCAGTGGATGTTCAAAATGGATTGAGCAGCCAGGCGTCTCGGGATGCGAATCAAAATGACGGCACAGGGCCGAAAGATAATTCCC
>CAZKNW010000669.1:0-2374 GCA_964554035.1 uncultured Verrucomicrobiota bacterium | reverse complement strand
GAACAACATGCAGGGGAGTGGCGGCATCTGGAAGGACGCCGGCGGATGCTTTTGACGAGCCTGGATCAGCTGAAGGCAAGGGAACTGCCCAATGGGTGGGTTTCGACGGAGGACGCGACTGAACTATTGGGCAGGGAAGACCTTCTTTTCGAAGAGGACATCGCCCATGCCGTCGGGACCTCATTTCCAGGTGACGGCCGTCTGGCAATGGCTCACCCGGGAGGCAAGAGGGGGGTGCGTTTCGGGAAAGTGGGGTTGGAAGTGCCGTTTCCGACGTTGAAGACCGATCAACCCTTTACACTGAGTTTCTGGGTTCGGACCCCCGACCATGTCCAGAGTTCCACAATCCTTGAACAGACAGCGTCGGTAACTGATTCCAGGAATCCCAAGAAGAAGGTGCTGGTCGGTTGGAGGGTGACGAGCAGCGTGCAGGGCGCGGTCACCTTTGAGATCACGGACCGGAAAGGTCAGAAGATCAATGGCCTGCTACCCGGTGATGAAGCATTGGCGCCCAGGACCTGGCAGCACGTATGTATCCGCTATTCGGGCGGCCGTTCAAAGACGTCCATCAGCATTCTCGTGAACGGAAAGCAGGGGACTCCGAGACCTGCATCAGAGGCCTATCTGGAAGTGGATGTCCTTGCTTCTTCTCCACTGGAGATGGGTTCGCGATTTGAAACGGGTGGCCTTAGCGACATCCGTGCCTATCGTCGTTGGTTGACCGAAGAGGAGGTTGAACTGCTTGCTCAACAGTTCAAGATTCAGGATCTGGCAGCGAATCATTCGGATCTGTCTCAGATCGAGAAAACGGAGGACCGGGACCTGATCAAACAGGTGCTGCGTTTCGAACGCCAAATGGAGTATGTGGAAACACTCAGGTCGCTGGCGGCAACGGAATTGCGTCGAGATTTCATCAAATCCAGATCCACAACGTCTCTGGTAACTCAGGAAAGGACAGATGCGTCGCCGCGGGCGTGGATCCTGAAGAGGGGCGAGTATGACCAGAGAGGAGCGGAGGTGTTCGCTGATGTGCCAGGATTTCTCCCCCCGTTGCCAAAGGGATTGCCCAGAAACCGGCTGGGTCTTGCCGAGTGGCTTGTGGACAGGGGGAACCCACTGACTGCGAGGGTCATGGTCAACCGCCTTTGGCAATCGGTTTTTGGAAGAGGAATCGTCAGGACCTCGGAGGACTTCGGGGTGATGGGAAGTGTTCCCACCCACCCGGAGTTGCTGGATTGGCTGGCGGTCGAATTCATGGAGTCCGGTTGGGACGTTTCGGGTTTGCTGAAATTGATGGTGACGTCCTCCACCTACCGCCAGGATTCCAGGATAAGCCGTGAATCAAGTGACAAGGATCCCGAAAATGCCTTCCTAGCGAGAGGCATTCGAATCCGACTGGATGCAGAGATGATTCGGGATCAGGCCCTATCCTTGGGAGGGCTCCTGATGCCGAAGGCGGGGGGGAGAAGCGTGAATCCCTATCAACCTGAAGGACTGTGGAAGGTTGTAGCCTTCGCTGGGAGCAACACGCGGGAATTCAAACAGGACGAAGGAGAGGCCTTGTATCGCAGAAGCATCTACACGTTCTGGAAACGCACTTCGCCTCCCGCTTCCATGGCAGCCTTTGATGCTCCCACGAGGGAACAGTGTACGGTCCGCAGGGAGAGGACCAATACGCCACTTCAGGCCCTTGTACTGATGAACGACACCCAGTTTGTCGAAGCGGCCCGAGGTTTCGCGGTGCGGACGCTGGAGGCCAACAACGAAGACAGGAAAAGGGTGGAATGGATGCTCGAGCATGCACTTTACAGGCCTGCATTGAAAGAGGATCACCTGGGGGTGATGAGCCTGATTCAGGGGTTCAGGGAATATTTCAGGGAGTCCCCTGACAGGGCGAAGGCTTTGGTTTCCGTTGGGGAAAGCAAGGCAGGAAGGGATGAAGACCCAATTGAAATTGCTGCGTGGACCATGGCGGCGAGCACCTTGATGAACCGCGACGATTTTGTGACCAAGAACTGAAGATGAAGAACGAGACTGCCATTCTGGAAAATCTTGTCTTGGCGCAAAACCGAAGGGTTTTTCTGCGACGTGGTGCCAAGGGCTTGGGAGCAACCGTTCTTGTCTCCCTCATGCTGGGCAAAGGCCATGCGGGACCTTCGGAGGTACTGCCTCATTTTGCTGGCAGGGCCAAGCGGGTGATTTGGCTCTTCATGGCGGGAGCACCCTCCCAATTGGATACCTTCGATTACAAACCGGCAATGTCTGAGTGGTTTGACAAGGACCTGCCGGAATCAGTGAGAAGCGGGCAGCGCCTGACCACAATGACGGCAGCCCAGGCAAGATTCCCAATAGCTCCATCCATGTTCCAGTTCGC
>CAZKNW010000668.1:0-2379 GCA_964554035.1 uncultured Verrucomicrobiota bacterium | reverse complement strand
AAGCCGGCATCGAAAGCAGTGTCGAGTGTGTAGCCGCTCTCCGTTTCGAAGGACTCCTGATGGATGATGGGAACTCCGGCTCCGATGTTGCCCGGATCAAAGAAGATCACCTGTCCGCGAGCCGCTGCACTGGGAGCGGGAACTCCGGCTGCCACGATGCCGTTCTTCACCGCCACACTTGTAATCGCCGAAGCCTTGGCACCGAAATCCACCGGATCGAGCGTCAATTCCACGACAGGGGCAACAGGATCACTCAGGTCCAAGACCTGAAGTCCATCATCCGATGTGATGAACAAACGGTCGGTCCCTGGATCAAAGGCTGAGATCTCGGAGCCACTCAATTCTCCCATCTCACCCGTTCCACCAATGCGCCTGAAGTTCAGTTCCCCGTTGGGTGTGGCGGAAAGCGCGGGATAGTTGAAGGACGGAGGGCCATCCAGAACCACAATGTCACGAAAGGCAACTGCTTCGCCTCCACCGTTGGTCTCAGCAGTCAGGGTCAGCGTCAGAGTCGTTCCAGATCCCGAAAGCTGTTTGGTGAAAGTCTGGAAGTTGTTGTCCAGAACCTTGCCCTCAAGGGTCATCGGGTCAGAGATCGTGGTGGTTGTCCCACTGGCCATGGTGTAGGTCAACTCGGCAGCCTCATCAACAGCGAGATCGAAAAGAGGCATCGCCGTCCCCCCCGTCAATCGAATAGGTCCAACCCACAACATCAGAAGATTCGAAATCACCCATCGCAGCAACATCGATCGAAACCCAGAGTTCGCTTGCGCCCGAAACATTGAATTCCCAAATGGCGCTCACCGGCCCAGTGGTATCGCTGTTGACTGTGTCCACGAGGCCAAAGAATGGGTTGAGATCTGTTTCATCGACAATCCCCTGGGTGTCCGTCGTAAAGACGGAGATCGAATCGTCAGCAAGATCGAAAGGAATGTTCTCGTTTCCCGGGTTGCGGGTGTATTTCTGGAAACCGTCCCCGCCACTGGAGAAGGGAATTTCCGGGGCATCCGTGAAACTGTTGAGCTTGCTGCTTCCACCATTCACCAGGTCAAACGCAACAATGGCGGCCTGGATCTTGTTGAATCCCAGGGAAGCCAGGATGATTGAGAACATTGTCAGTAATCGAATCCTGACGACCGGGGTTAGAGCCGAAAGAGAGTGGTTTCGTTTCATGCGAGGAAACCAAATAGGCATCCAGCACCAGATCGACAAGAAGTGGTCAGTTACTTCTTCGCAGCAAAGATTTCAGTTCGAAGAATCGCGTCACACGCCTGTGCTGAAGCTTACGAAAGAGCACATGAAAGCAACGATTCGCACTCCAGTGTGACGGTCGGGAAACAACGGGACAGAATTGATTGATTCCGGACGCCACCCCATTCGCCGTCTCTTTTCCTGTTTCCGCCCCAGGTGAAATCGGTTTTACTCCCGTCCGATCCCATGCGTCTCAAAGAACGATTTCTTTCAATCTCCCTTCTTCTTGCTGTTATCCACCTGCATGCCGCCAAGCCGGGTGACTACAACGTCCTGTTCATCATCTCGGACGACCTGACGAACACCGCCCTTTCCTGCTACGGGAACCTGGTCTGCCACACACCGAACATCGACCGCATCGCGGCACGCGGAACACGCTTTACCCGGGCCTATTGCCAGGGAACCTACTGTGGTCCGTCAAGGGCTTCATTCATGTCGGGTTTCTATCCCCATGCCACCGGTGTGCTCGGCTACAAGAATCCGCGGGAATCCATTGGAGATCTGCCCACCTGGTCGCAGCACTTCAAGAACCATGGCTGGCACTCCGCCCGCGTGAGCAAGATCTACCACATGGGCGTGCCCGGCGGCATCGAGGAGGGCGGTGATGGGGCCGACGACGCCCTCTCATGGGACGAACGCTACAACAGCCAAGGCCCCGAATGGCAGGCTCCGGGCGATGGTGAAACCCTGGAAGGCAATCCGGACGGAACCCGGCCGGTTGTGGGCGGCAACACCTTTGTCGTGGTCGAGGCGGATGGCGATGACCTCGTCCATTCCGATGGAAAGACCGCCGCCAAGGCCGTTGAACTGATCGGTAAGTTCAAGAAACAGAAGTTCTGGCTCGGTGTTGGATTCGTGCGTCCGCACGTGCCCTTCGTCGCACCCCGGAAATACTTTGGCCCCTACCCCTACGACCAGATGTCCCTTCCTCCCAAGGTCACAGGCGAGTGGGACAACATTCCCAAGGATGGCATCAACTACAAGACGAGCGTCAACATGCAGATGGACCTGCGGAAGCAGCGCAAGGCCGTCGGTGGCTACTATGCGTCCGTCTCCTACATGGATGCCCAGGTGGGCAAGGTGCTTGATGCGCTGGATGCGGAGGGGCTCACGGAAAAGACGATCATC
>CAZKNW010000667.1:0-2384 GCA_964554035.1 uncultured Verrucomicrobiota bacterium | reverse complement strand
CAGAGGAGAAGGACACCGATGGTGGCGAGGGGCATGGAATGACCAAGGATCGGCTTAATCTTTCCATCGATGTATTTGCCACGACGAGGGCCGAGCACGAGGACAGCAGCCAAGGCGGCGAAACCACCGAAGGCATGCACAGCGGATGAACCGGCGAAATCCTTGAAAGGGGTTCCCATTGCACTCAGGAAACCACCTCCCCAGTGCCAGGAACCAGCAACAGGATAACCAATACCCACCAGAATGGTGGCGTAGATCATGAAACCCTTCAGGTTGATACGCTCGGCAACCGCACCGGAAACGATGGTTGCAGCTGTGGCTGCGAACATGGCCTGGAAGATGAAGTCTCCAAATCCAGTCATACAGAGGGCAACACCACCGTAGGCAAAGGTGCCGCTACCATCCGCGTTCAGGTCTCCGATCGGTCCGCCGATGGAGAAGAAACCATTGAAGTCTCCCGGATAATGCGTGTTGAAACCAAGAATGGCGTAGGTGATCAAACCGATCGATATGATGAACACGTTCTTGAACAGAATGTTGACCGTGTTCTTGGCCCTGGTCAGACCCGCTTCGAGGGTTGCGAAACCAAGATGCATGAGGAACACCAATGCGGCGCAGATGATTGTCCACACCATACTGAGAGCAAAGAAGTCGAAGGCATAGGCCGTCGCACCGTGAGCTGCGATCATCTCGTCATACGCGACCTTGTTTTCATCGACTTCCCCGGCGGCCTCCGCCACCGCTTCCACCACTTCGGCTACAGCCTCAGCAGCGCCATCTTGTGCCAATCCTGACATTGCCGGTGCCATGCACAGCAACGCAAGAAGCACGTATTTCCAGAGTTTTTTCATAGTTCGTTGTATCAGTTTTTTGTTGGTTAGTGCGCTAGATATGTTCAGCGATTGCCCCTTTAGCACCCAGCTTGCCAACCCTTGGGCCAAAAATCCTCAAACAGCGAAAACCCCTGTAAACACGCGGCAATAAACTTTAACGCATTTCATTCATGAACTCCTTTCATTTGATTCAAATGAATCATTTCGCTCGAGCTGTTACTTTTTAGACACAGAACGGCCATTCTTCGGGATTCCAACCGCCAGACTTTCGACACGCTCCTCGTCTGCCCTCCAAAATCTCACGAAATTTTAGACAAATCTGGATCATGCGGTGTCTCTTTCAGTGACGATGGCCGCAGAAATGGACACCCAATGGGCAGAGGATCTCTTCGAGAGCAAGGCGGATAGTCTCATCCTTTATGGGAGATCCCTGGGTCTGAGCCATTTCGAGGCCGAAGATGTGGTGCAGGACAGCTTCCATGCGCTCCTCCACTTGAAAGAACGCCCCGAGAATCCTGCCGCCTATCTGCTTGGCACCTTTCGGAACCGCGCCATCAATTATCGACGCGGCTTCCTCCGCAGAATGCTCAGGGAAATGGAGTCCAAGCGGTGGTTCGAAGGTGATGGAACCATGGACGAAAGGGAGGAATCCGCAGTTTCCTGCCTCAAGGAACTCCCACTCGACCAACGTGAGGTCATCGTCCTGAAGATCTGGCATCGCCTCACCTTTGCTGAAATCGCCCAGCACCTTGACCTGCCACCCAACACCGTTGCTTCCCGCTACCGCTACGGCCTCCTCAAGATCAAGACCCAACTGAACGAAAGGTTCCTCCATGAATCAAGATATTCTGGAATCACAACTGTCCTCCCTGACACCGCGTAGACACTCTACCGGACTCAAAAGTAGAACCTTTGCTCACCCGAAGGCGCCAGTCTCCAGGGAGTGGCCTGTTTCCTGGGCTCTTGCCTCCCTCACCCTGCTGCTTTTTCTTGGTTCACAGCGTTGGCTTCCCATCGTTCCCATGCAGGGCTACGAAGCCCCCATCGCAGGCCTGCAATCCGATCTGTTGAGCAGCAAAATGGACTGGGCAGACAGGAACCCCGAGCCGCTTCGTGAAATCCAAACCCTTGCCGACATGAAGGCCCCTACGCCCTTTCCCCCCGGAACGAGTCGACTGCTGGCGGGTTTTCACTCTCCCATGAACCAGTTTCAGGCATCCATCCAATCGACTTTGGAATGGACAAACCCAGAGGTCTCCCCTTCAACTACCAGCTTTGATTTCGCCCCGGGTAGCTCCAATCACATGGAACTGGGCCCTCTGATCAACACAGGGCGTGTCAGAACCTGGCGTCTCTGACGAGCGAAACCAAACCACCTCTGGATGGCGGTAAAAGAAAATAAAGAATCGGAAGCCTCGAAACCGGAAAACGGTCGTGGCAGGGAGCGGAAATGGATCCGCACGCGGACGGACCGGGAACTCTTCGGGGTCTGTTCGGCTCTGGCCAAGGATCTTGAATACCCAGTCTGGCTGGTCAGGCTCGTCTTCCTCC
>CAZKNW010000666.1:0-2391 GCA_964554035.1 uncultured Verrucomicrobiota bacterium | reverse complement strand
CTCTGGGAAACCCTGAGCCCGGTGGAATACCCCTTCGAGTCCAACGTCGATCCGGAAGTCCCTCATCCCCGCTGGTCCCAGGCCACCGAGCGCATGATCGATTCCGGCGAGCGCGTCAGGACTCAGTACCTCAACGGCTACGCGGAACAGGTCGGGCACCTTTACGAGAAAGGTTGATTCTGGGACGCCATTTCTCCGCCAAGGCGATCTACGAACGGCGTCTCCGCGAACGGCGCAACCTGTTTTCGCGCCTGAATCCCCGCTGGACCGCCACCCTGGCCGCGCTTTGCCTGATAATGCTGATCTTCAGAAAGCTTGGTGCACCGAAGATCATCCATGCGTCTCACTACTGGCAGGGCTTTCTTGCCTTCGTCTTTGCCTTCGGCCTCGTCGCTCTTCACCAAGGTAAACGCCTTGCACCTGGAATCCTTCTCCTTGGGGTCATGCTCGTCTTCGCAGACCTCGTCGTCGCATTCACTTCGAATGGAGCCACACTCGTCTCCTGCGCCAAGTTGGTCATTGCCGCCTTTCTCGTATTTGAGTCCTCAAGGCTCGACGCCCTTCCTGAACCTGAATGAAACCCATCCTCACCGTTGAAGAAATGCGCGCCTGGGAACAGGCCACCTGGGATGCCGGAATCACTGAGGAAGTCGTCATCGAAACGGTCGGGCAGAAGCTCGCCAGGATCATCAACAAGATCACCCGCTCCAGAGACCGCATCCTCCTGGTCGCCGGCAAGGGCAACAACGGCGAGGACGTACGGAAGACGCTGCCCAATCTAGACAGACGAAAGGTCCAATTGCTCTCCATCTCCGATGCTCCCCTGGCACTCGGGGAATTAAAGACCGCGCTTGAGACACGCCCTGACTGGGTGGTCGATGGTCTTTTCGGCATCGGATTGGACCGCCCTTTGAAAGGCGCATGGAGGGAAATGGTCGAGGCCATCAACGCGAGTCCCTGCAGGGTGATCAGCGTCGATACCCCTTCCGGCCTTTCAGGCAGCGACGGCAGAGCCTTGGGTGTGACCATCCAGTCTGACATCACCGTCACCCTGGGAGCCGTCAAGGCCGGTCTTATCTCAGGTCCGGATATCGACGCCGTAGGACAGCTCCTTTGCGAATCGGACATCGGGCTTGTTCCCTGCCCTACAAAGGAAACACCCCTGCAATGGGTGGATGCCTCCGCTTTCGAATCCTACCCGCCAAGACGCAGGCCCTCCTCCCACAAGGGAACGTATGGCCATGTCGTCATTCTCGGCGGCAGTCTCGGTTTTCATGGAGCCGCCGTCCTTGCGGCGAAGGCCGCAACCAAGGCACGGCCCGGACTGGTCTCTGTCAGCACATCACCTCAAGTCTGGATGCCCATCGCCACACAGCTTTCAACCCAGATGGTCCGGCTATGGGAGCACCCCACGCCTGAGAAAACCTCGTGCATCGTTGCCGGTCCCGGAATGGCGGGAGCCGAGGTGGATTCCAGCGTGAAGAATGGAATTTGCGGATTCTGGCAGAAATCACAGATCGCCATGGTGGCCGATGCCAGCGCGCTCGACTGGCTCCCTCCACACGAGGAATGCCCGGGAATCCGCGTGGTCACCCCTCATCCCGGCGAAGCCGCCCGCATGCTGGGCATCAGCACGGCGGCGGTGGAGGCCAATCGTGTGGATGCCGTCAGGAGAATCTCCCGAAAGCTCGGGAACTGCATCGTGGTTCTCAAGGGGCGTTTCACACTCGTTGGGACCTCCGAAGGTCCAGTGACGGTCAATGGTTCAGGCAATCCCTCCCTGGCCCAGGGAGGCAGTGGCGATCTGCTGGCCGGATTCCTTGGGGGGCTCCTTGCCCAGAAGGAACTGGCAAAGGATCCCTTGAAGACGGTTCGCTATGGCGTCTGGAGGCATGGACATGTGGCGGACCGGCTCGAAGCGAGGAACAGTCACTGGACCCTGGACAATGAATTCCTTTCCCGTCTCTGACGTCTCTTTGTGGCTTGCCATTTTCAGGCTTTGAATAACCATCACCGAAAACCTATGAAGAAATCCGCAACCCTAATTTCCCGTGGTCTGGTCGTCCTCGCACTGACCGCCCTGACTTCCGTCGGCCTGGCTGAGGCCAAGGTCACACTGTCTGACGTGCATCTCTGTTGTGGCGCCTGCCAGAAAGGTGTCGAGAGGGCTGTTTCCAAGGTCTCCGGTGCCTCCGTCGACGTGGACCGCAAGGCGGGTTCAGCCGTTGTCTCCGCTGGAGATGCCGCCACGGCACAGAAGGCACTCGATGCCATCGCCAAAGCCGGCTACTACGGCAAGTCCGACAACGCCAAGCTCGCCATCAAGGGTGACCGGGTTGGAAATGGCAAAGCCAGCAATGTCAGCGTTTCTGGAGTCCACCTCTGCTGTGG
>CAZKNW010000665.1:0-2391 GCA_964554035.1 uncultured Verrucomicrobiota bacterium | reverse complement strand
TCGGCGGTTACGGCGTGCTTCGTCTCTTCTCGGCTCGCAACCCCTCGGCCATGGTCCTCAACGATGAGGCAAACACCGACCTTGGAGCAACGGTCCTTGCAGCTCTTGGGTTCACCTTTCTCAATCCGCATGTTTACCTTGACACGCTCGTTCTGTTGGGTGGAGCCTCAACGACGTTTGACGGCCCATCGCTGGTGGCGTTCACCGGGGGGGCAATCGCGGCCTCGTTCGTCTTCTTCTTCTCCCTTGGCTACGGTGCAAAACGGTGTGCAGGATGGCTGACGAGCTCACGGTCATGGCAGCGTATCGACCTTTTCATCGGGACGACGATGCTGCTCATCGCGGCGGTCGTGGCTCTTCCACACCTCTGAAACGGCGTGAAGGAGGTGGGCGCAAGAGCACCACGCTCATGAGCGGGGGCCACCTGAGCGAATCATGCGCACCACCGTTGCAAAACGAATTGGGTTGGTGGGCTGCGGTCGTTGGGGCACGAATCATTTCCGAACGCTCTGTTCATTGCGAGAGGAAGGGTTGGTTTCGTTTCTTGCGGTTTGCGATACCGATGAGGCCGCAACGGCCAAACTTGATGCCGATGCCGTGCACCAAGACATGGAGGAAATGTTGAGAATGGAGCACCTTGATGCCGTCGCCATTGTCACACCACCCGATACCCACCTTGCGCTGTTTGACCTCGCCCTTTCTGCTGGTTTACCGGTGTTGGTCGAAAAACCGGTTAGCGACCGCCACGATGCTTCTGTCAAAGCGCTGACTTCACTGCCAGCAGATGCCGTTGTCGTCGTCGGCTATTTGCTGCGCCATCACCCTGGGGTTCAACGCCTCAAACGCTTGATTGACGAAGGTCGCTTTGGGGCGATTCAATCCCTTTGTTATGTCCGGGAAACCACCCGGAGGAAATCTGTTCAAGCCACTCCGCTGGAGACGCTTGCTGTACACGGACTTGACCTCGTTCCATGGCTGCTCAACGAACCGCTGAATTCCTTGCAGACGCTTGCTTGCGAACTGGACGATACCAGCGCTCAGATTGAATTTGAATCGCCAAATGAAGGCACGCGCGGATGTGTTCAGGTGGCCTGGCAGCGTGGAAGCGAGGTTCGAACCGTGACCGTTGAGGGTTCATTGGGATCTGCTCTTCTCGATTTTGGAGCGAACACGTTATCGCTTCTCCACCATGACGGTTCGCAATCCCCTCCCGTAGAAACATATGACCGAGAGCCGTTGGAAGAGGAATGGCGGTTTTTCCTTTCCGTGGCCTGTGCGGGCCAAGGGGTTGTTTTTCCCGATGCAAATTCGTTGATTGATCAAGGGCGCTGGATGGACCGTCATCAAACCCTCTGAAGGCGCTGACAGCATGTTTCGCGTTGCGAGATTTCAAGAATCCCTTTCACTTCGGTTGCTTCATGGGCCTTGACATCACGACCGTACAGCGGATGTTTCTCGCCAGCCTCATCGCTGGTCTTAGCGTGTGGTACCTTCAGGGCACCGTGATGGACGGGATGTTGACATTCATAGCATTGTGCGCCCTTACCGCCCTCGTTTGGGGTCTTTCTGAGCGAGAGGCGACCTTTCAACACCTCAATCTGAAAGGGAACGGACCCTGGTCCATGTTGGCCGTTTTGGGGAGCATCGTCGCTTTTGCTCAAGTTTCTGTCGCCATTTGGTCGTTTCCAACCGTTGGGGCCTACATTCTTTCCTTGTCTTTCATCGGTTCGTTTTGGGTGACGGGTTACCTGATGCAACCCAACGGCGCTTGAGTTACCTCGTTCGTGGCGAAGTGTCAAAGGCCTGCGGGCATGACATGGGCTTCAATGGCGACCCATGGCGACCACCCAGAATTACCGGAGCATCTTGAAGCGTTGCTCGGCGATGACGTTCACACGGTGTTCCTCAAAGCGGATTGTCCGCCGAGGGTGAAGCGAGGCGACATCGGCGCCCTTAAGCTGGTAGAAGTTGATACCGATGATGAGGGTTGGGACACCCTCCGTTTGGAACGCTTGGAAGAAGACCTTGTCGACTTGGTTGAATCACACCGACATCGTAGCGACTGCTTCTTGGAAATCGACCGAAAGGGCTGCCGCGTGATTCAACTCGGCGACCTCCGGATCACGTCTGCTTGGCCACCGTTTTCCGATGCTCGCGAAATCACTGTGGTTCGCCCGGTTGCAAAATTGAGTTTGGGTGACTATGACCTCGATGAACGCTTGGTGGAACGGCTGCGAAATCATCATCGCGGGGTGTTCATCTGCGGGCGGCCAGGTTCCGGGAAAACCACTCTTGCGCAAGCCATTGCAGAATACCTGGACACCGATGTAGGTGCTTTGGTCAAAACGATGGAAGCGCCGCGCGATTTGCAGTTGGCCGACCGAATCACGC
>CAZKNW010000664.1:0-2393 GCA_964554035.1 uncultured Verrucomicrobiota bacterium | reverse complement strand
GTTCCTCAACCAGCGGAGCGCCGGTCTCGAGACGGAGCACCTTGACGCGTGTCAGATCTGCCACCGGGGTCACCCCTCCGGAGCGGAGGATGGTGGTTACCACTGTGGGAGAGAATCCATTGGGAATCCTGAGAGGGCCTGCAGTGATGAACTGACCCGCGAGATAGATCACATCACTCGTTCCTGCATCGTAGGCACCTCGGGTGCGTTCGATCATGACGGTTGCCTGACGCAACTGGGTGGTTTCGAGGGCTTCCTTGATGGCCAGTTCAACACTGGCCGTGTCCTTGCCGGCCACCTGCACACGTCCGACTCGGGGAAGGATGATGTAGCCACCCTGCCTGACCTGGTAGAGGCCATTGAAGGAATCGTCCTCCAAGACGAAGAGCTGGATGGACTCACCAGGAAGCACGAGCTGGGACATGGGCTCCTGACTCTGATTCTGGAAGCGGATCAATAGTTCCTGGGTCTGCTGTTCAACGTTACGGAGCTCCTGTTCTGCAGCGTTGACGCGAGCTTCCCATGCATTTCCCTCCTTTTCCCATTTTTCGATCTCACTCTGGGGGCCGGTCTTCCTGACGATGGTCAACTGGCGAAGGGCATTTGCGAGCTTGGACTTGGTGTATTCGATTTCCCTTTCCGCAGCGGCGCGGGTTTCAGCGAGGCGTTCGAGTTCCTTGTCTATGTTCCCTTCGTCTGAAAGGAGGGTTCGTGACTTCTCGGTCTCGGCGGCGCGAAGGTCCTGGAGGGCTTCACGCCACTTGTCCAGCTGCTCCGCTTCGCTTCCGCCCCCAAGTTCGAGTTGTGCGAAAGAAGCGGGGGTTGCAGCCAGAAAGAGTGAGGCTATTGTGGTTGCAAGAAGAAATTTGAGTTTCATCCGTAAGTTTCCCGGTCGGTTAGGCAAGCAGGCTTGGCGTCTTCATGGGCGCAAGTGTCCAATCATGAGGCACTCCAAACATGCGAAGTGTGGTCTGTTGACGGTCAATTTTCGAGTAAAGCAAAAAACTGGATTGAGGAGGCTTAAAGTCTCTTTGTCAGCGAAACGCCGATCAGATTTTCGTGATAGCTTCTGCCGTTGGTTCCGGCCTTCTGGTTCTCATGCGAGTAGATGAAGGACAGGCTGGCAGTGTCTGAAAGCTGGTGAGAGAGGATGTAGCGGAGGGCGTAAAGCAATTCTTCCCGGTTTGCGGGAGCTCCCTGTGTTTCCGTGCTTCTGGTTCCTTGAAGGGTCATGTTGGTTCTTTCGCTCAAGGCATAGTTCAACCGGATACCCACCGTTGTCTCATCCTGTGGCGGTTGAAGCCCGTCAAGATCCTCGATTTCCCGCTTGCGATAGAAAACCTGGCCTGTGAGCCGAGGTCCCAATACCTGGTTGATTCTGTAAAGGTAGCCGGTTGCCACGTCCCGATTGGGTTGAGCCGTGGTAAGCTGGCGGTTGTAAACGGCCTGGTGGGAGGTCAGGGGACTGATGTCGTGATTCAGGACCAATCTCCACAGGAAACGTTCGGACTCAGTCTGGCCGGCTTTGGCCCAACCTGCAGATCCCAGAAAGTCAATGTAGTCCGTGATCGGGCCGAAGAGGCCGCCGCCCGCTACCTGCTCGATGTTTGAAACCGTGCTCCGCTTGGTGACGGTGTGGGAGGCAAAAGGTTTGAACCGCATGTTCTCCCTCTCGTTGATGGCGCTGACGGTGGCCGTGTCTTCGGCCACGCTTGGAAGGTTGCTGGCGGCATACCAGGTGTTGTAGTGTGTCAGTGCCGCAGTGACCCGGGTCTGGGTGACTACTTGTTTCGAAGCCTGTGCGGTGGCTGTATTTTGAAGCACCAGGGAATCTGTGGTGATGGACGTTCCAGAATCGAGTGCGCCTCTGGATCTTCCGAGCGTCGTGCGGGCAGAACCGAGGCCGCCCAGGTTTGCCCCCCTGAAGTAGTCCACGTCCGGTTGGAAACTCCGAGGTTCGGCAATGATCAGCTCGTCGACGAACTCTCCCCTGAGTCCCAGGAACCCGCTGAGAAAATTGACCTCGAACTGATCTGAAAGGCGCAGATCCCAGTTGTCCACGGTGGCATCATAAGCCACAAATGTTGAGAAGGGGGACCCACCGCCATCGAGCCTGAAACGGGCAGCCAGAGTGTCGACGATTCCGAAACCATCAATGCCAACATCGTTCGAAAAGGGGAGATAGATAAAGTTGCCGCTGGTGGAAAATTGAAACCCCTCTGTGTACTGGATGAGGGCGTTGATACCGATTCTGAAGACTCCGATCGTTTCCTGCTGACGGTTGCTTTGGCTCCTGTTGGCGTTGTCGGTGTAAAAAACCGAGAAGGTGACCGGATTGACATCGATGTAGAGGATGCCGAGCCTCAGGAACGCATCGTTTGGATCAAATCCTC
>CAZKNW010000663.1:0-2409 GCA_964554035.1 uncultured Verrucomicrobiota bacterium | reverse complement strand
AGCCAGCGGATGCCAGTCCAACAAGGGAAAAGAACCAGCGCCCCATCCAGACTACCCCAAAGTGCAAAGCAAGGGAGATGCACGGCACGGCCACCCAACGAAGCATCACAATCCCCCTCGTCGGGGAAGGAATCCTGTTGGTCATGACGGATTCGGGGGGCTCTGAGGGACTTTCCTGGTGAGGGGTGTCCAGGCACATCAGTCTGGCGCAGCTGGGGCAGTTCACTTCTGCCTCAGCCATTTCCTCCGGAAACTCGATGTGTTGACCGCAATCTGGACAGGCGCACTTCATACAGGATTCCGCTTCACCAAAGCCTACAAAAGAGATCTCAGCGAATTCTTACCTGAATTCAGTCTCAGCAACGCAACCGCTGCCGCATGCATATCAAGATGGCCACGTGTCCAATGGAGACCAGGACGCTCCACTGACAACGGATGAAGTCTCGTCGCGTGATCCAGAGATCATTCATAACCGCCCCCCTACAACGCACCGGGGAAAAGTGTAGGATCAGATCCGGCTTCCCGGGACATGACGGCCATGATCGATAGTCACCATGCGAGCACTGCCGCACGTTGTTGGTTTCCGATGTTCAGGGTTGCAAGGGGCGACTCTTTCGGAACGTTGCCCGTTCCCACGTTTCAAAGTTTCTTGACCCGGAAGTTGCGAAAGGCGACGGGGTCGTTGTGGCCCGCGAAGCCGATGTGACCGGTCTTTCGATCCAGCCCCTTGGGCACATTCTTGATCTGGCTGCGATCGAAGTCGTCGATGTCCACATCCAGGATTTTGGTACCATTGAGGGTGACCTTGATCTTCTGGCCGCGCACCACGATCTCCTGGAAGTTCCATTCGCCAACCGGACGCAGATAGCCGTGTTTGGCACCCACGCAGTGATAGAGGGATCCGTGATACTGGTAGGGCCTGAGCTGGGCCTTGGGATGCGCCTCGTTGTAGCCGTCGCTGTCGATCACCTGGATCTCAAGGCCATCCCGCGCGGAATGCCCGCCCAGCGGTGTGCGCAGGGCGATTCCATTGTTGCCGCCCTTGGGCAGCACGCGCTTGAATTCGAAACGCAGGATCATGTCCCCGTATTCCTCCGCGGAAAGGAGGTCACCGCCCTTGCCCGGCTTGCAGAGGATGTTCCCATCCTTCACCTCGTAGCTATCCACCGCACCCTTCCAGCCCGACAGGTCCACGCCGTTGTCCAAACGGACAAATCCCTCCTCATCCTTGGAAGCGAGGTGGGCATTGGCTTCTTCAGGCCCGATCTCGCGAATGAAGACATTGCGCCATCGGATCTCACTGCCGTGGGTCTGCAGTTGAATCGGCCCCTTGGGAAAGATCGGATCGCGCATGAAGCCATTGGGCTTCTTGGGTGCATCCTTGCCATTGGACTTCGCGTTCTGCTTGCCGTAGGCGACATAACCACCCTTTCGGTTGGCAAAGAAATTCTCCAGCACGGCGTCGTCCACGACGGTTTCACCATTGAAAACGACGGTAACCCGCTCGCCGATCATCCGGATCCTGAAGGAATTCCATTCGCCGAAAGGTTTGTCCATCTTCTTGAGGGGATCCTTGCCGGGGGCGCCCTTGCTGTTGTTCCACAGTCCGCCCGAACCCTTGTCCTGTCCAAGGCCGCGGGGATCACCCTGGGTCGAATCCCAGATCTGCACCTGTGGCACACCGCGCAGGTAAATTCCGCTGTCGCCCTTCGGCAGGGCCTTGTACTCCAGCATGAGTTCGAAATCGCCGTAATCCTTGTCGGTGGTCAGGTAGAGGCCCTTGCCGTCGTTCACCAGCTCGCCGTCCTCGACGTGCCAGTGCGCCTTGAGGTGATCGGCCTTGGGTTTGCCCTTCGCGTCGGTGAGGCCGCCCTCGATCGACTTCTTCTTGTAGTCCGCCAGTTCCTCGGGGGACATGGCCCACAGGGCACTCGGATCCGAGGTTCCCCAGCCATACCACCCGCTGAGATCCTTGCCGTTGAAAAGCGCGGTGAAACCGACCGGTGGTTCGGATGCCTGGGCAAGGTTGATGGTCGCGGTCAGGCAGATGGCAAGTAACAGGCGTTTCATGTCGGGTCGGATTTCGGACTACGGACGGTTGATTCTGTCGGGGAGATTGCGATGCGGGATATAAGATTCCGGGCGCTGGCCGTCAAGCCCACCAATCGGCCCGGCAAACGAGGGATACAGGAAAGGGTTCCGAAGATATCCGGCGCTGGCGCAATGTAGGGAAGTCCACCGAGAACTCGGAATGCCCTGGCAGCCTCGCGTTGACAGAAAGAGGAATGTGACAGCCACAAAGTAGAACCCATCTCATAAATGGCAGTCACTCGCGTTGAGCCCATTTTTTGTACCTGGCAAGGCACGAAGGAGAAAGTGTGTGGGTTCACACCTGCCGACTGAGCAACG
>CAZKNW010000662.1:0-2409 GCA_964554035.1 uncultured Verrucomicrobiota bacterium | reverse complement strand
GATCAGGTAACGGCCTTTGCCAAGGCTGTGGATGTCGCGACCTTTGAGTTCGAGAACGTCTCTTCCGTGGCCGCAGACACGGCAGGGAAGCACTGTCCAGTCCGCCCCAATGGACAGGTCCTGCACATTGCCCAGAACCGGCTGAGGGAAAAGACCTTCCTCAAGGAATCCGGAATTCCCGTCGCGCCATTCAGCAGGATCGAGTCCCTGGAGGACCTGAAGGAGGCCATATCCAGACAAGGCACCCCCGGAGTCCTCAAGACGGCTGGCTTCGGCTACGACGGAAAGGGGCAGCAGAAAATGGATGGCACCGTGGATCCCGATGACGCCTGGGCCTCCTTCGAGGGCCAACAGGCCGTCTACGAAAGCTTCATCGATTTCACCAAGGAAATCTCCGTGGTGGGTGCACGGACACCGGATGGACGATTCAAGGCTTTCCCGGTGCTGGAAAACACCCACGCCAACCATATCCTGGATGTTTCCTTTGCCCCGGCAGCCGTCAGCCCGGCTGTGTCGGCACAGGCAGTGGAACTGACCGAGAAGATCATGAAGGACCTCGATGCCGTCGGACTCCTGACGGTGGAAATGTTTCTTACGGCGGATGACCGGGTGATCGTCAACGAGATGGCGCCACGCCCACACAATTCAGGACACCTGACCATGAACGGCTGCGTCACGAGCCAGTTCGAGCAACATATACGAGCCGTCTGCAACCTGCCTCTCGGCGAAACCGATGTCCTCTGCCCCTGCGCCATGGCCAACGTGCTTGGCGACTGGTGGTTCGCGGATGAATCCGACCAGTCCACCGAACCCGCATGGGCGGCGGCACTGTCGATCCCCGAAACGTTTCTTCACCTCTACGGAAAAACCGAAGCACGTCGGAAGCGCAAGATGGGGCACATCAATGCACTGGGTCCCTCCACCAAGGATGCCGTGCAGCGTGCCGTCGAGGCGCGTTCCAGGCTCCGCTAGGCGTTTCCAAACAATGACCATGAAAAGATTCCTCAGCCTCGGCTGCCTGATGTTCCTCGTCCTCGGAGCGAAGGCGGAACGCCCCAACATCCTCTTCTGCATCGCCGATGATGCATCCTATCCCCACATGGGGGCCTATGGGACCGACTGGATCAAGTCGCCGGGCTTCGACCGTGTAGCGAAGGAGGGCATCCTTTTCACGCGCGCCTACACGCCGAATGCCAAGTGTGCCCCCTCCCGAGCCTGCGTGTTGACCGGAAGAAATTCCTGGGAACTCGAGGAGGCGGCCAATCACTTCCCCATCTTTCCACCCAAGTTCGTCTCCTATCCCGAGGCGCTGCTGGAGAACGGCTATTTCGTGGGAAAGACAGGAAAAGGATGGGGCCCGGGCGTGGCCAACGATGCCAGTGGCAAGCGGCGTGACATCGCCGGCAAACCCTGGGACAGGCTCAAGGCCAAACCGCCTGCCAAGATGATCTCGGCCAACGACTATGCCGGAAACTTTGATGCCTTCCTCGACGCAAAACCCTCCGAACAGCCCTTCTGCTTCTGGTATGGCGCCACCGAACCCCACCGTGCCTATGAGTTCAAGGCAGGCGCCACCAAGGGCGGCAAGAAGCCGGAGGAAATCGACGAAGTCCCAGCCTTCTGGCCCGACAACGAAACCGTGCGGCACGACATGTTGGATTACGCCTTCGAGATCGAGCATTTCGACAAGCATCTGCTCAGGATGATCGAATCACTGGAAAAGCGTGGAATGCTGGAAAACACCCTGATCCTGGTCACCTCCGACAACGGCATGCCCTTCCCTCGCGTGAAGGGACAGGAATACGAGATGTCCAACCATCTGCCCTGCGCCGCGATGTGGCCCAAGGGAATCCAGAATCCGGGCCGGGTCGTCGATGACTTCATCAACTTCATCGACTTCGCGCCCACCTTCCTCGAGATCGCCGGACTCGATGCCAAGAAGGCCGGCATGCAGTCCACGACCGGACGCAGCCTCACCGACATCTTCAACAGCCCGAAGACCGGGCGCGTGATCCCGGAGCGGGACCACGTTCTGATCGGCAAGGAGCGCCACGACATCGGCCGTCCCAACGACTGGGGTTATCCGATCCGGGGCATCGTCACCGAGGACTATCTCTACATCGAGAACTTCGAGCCCAACCGCTGGCCGGCCGGCAATCCCGAAACAGGCTACCTCAACACCGACGGCAGCCCGACCAAGACCGTCATCCTCGACATGCGCCGCGACGGCGAGGACAGCCGCTACTGGCAGCTCAACTTCGGCAAGCGTGCCCCGGTGGAGTTCTTCGACATCAAGCGCGACCGCTACTGCATGAACAATCTGGCATCGAACCAAGAACTCTACGATGTGCAGAAGAAACTGCAGGAGCGCCTCTATTCCCGCCTCAAGGAACAGAAGGATCCCCGCAT
>CAZKNW010000661.1:0-2424 GCA_964554035.1 uncultured Verrucomicrobiota bacterium | reverse complement strand
AATGACGCGATTACGCCTGCCGCCGGAGCCGTGACCTACCTCTCCGGCAGGGTCCTCGACCACAAGGGCGACCCGATCCGGAATGCCGAGGTGGAGATCTGGCAGACCGACAACAACGGCATCTACCTTCATTCCGAGAGCAAGAAGCGGGGTGATTGGGACGGCAACTTCCAGGGATTCGGACGTTTCCTCACCGGTTCCACGGGAGACTACTTCTTCAGGACCATCAAGCCGGTCACTTATCCCGGCCGCACTCCCCACATCCACTTTGCAGTCAACCACAAGGGCAAACGCATCCTGACCACACAGTGCTACATCAAGGGCCACCCCCAGAATGCCAGGGACAACCTCCTCAACCGCATCAAGGACCGCAAGCAACGCGAATCCGTCCAGGTCGACTTTGCCCCGATCCCCAATGCCGACGCGGATGAACTCGCTGCCAGGTTCGACATTGTTCTCGGGTTCACCCCGAAAGGCTAGGCGTAGACTTATTCCAGGATGGCAAACTTTCAATACACGGCACTGACGACGGAAGGCGTCATGACTGAAGGCTCGGTTGAAGCCTCAGGGAGACAGGAAGCCCTTCGCCAACTGGAAGGCAGAGGCCTGAGCCCCCTCGGCCTGCAGGAAGGCCGTGGACATAAGCCCAAGGCAAATGAAGGTGGTTTCAACCTCTTCGAGTCCAAGAAGGTCACTTCCAAACAACTGGAAAACTTCACCCGTCTTCTTTCCAGCCTGCTTGCAGCCGGACTACCACTCAGCCGGGCCCTGGTCATTCTTTGCAAGGAAGCGTCCTCTCCCGCCGCCAAGGCCAAGTGGAAGGAAGTCCACGACCTCGTCATTGACGGTGTTTCCCTGGCCGATGCCATGGCGCGGTCTCCCGAGACCTTTCCAAAGGTCTACACGGCCATGGTGCATGCCGGGGAAACAGGCGGCTTCCTTGATGTCGTCCTGGCACAGATAGCCGATTTCCAGAATCGCGAGAAGGAGCTCAAGGGAAAGGTGATGACCGCCATGTTGTATCCAATAATCCTGCTCGTTATCGCATTGCTGGTGCTCGCAGGAATGCTGATCTGGTTTATCCCTCGATTCGAAACCATGTTTGACGGATTGGGAGGTGAGCTTCCGGTAATCACCCAGATCGTCATGGGAGTCAGTGACATGATCACCAATTACGGCCTCTTCGTCCTGATCGGAATCGGTGGCATCTTTGCAGCGCTGAAGAGCTGGCTGTCCTCGGAACAAGGACGGCGACAATGGCAGGAGGTCCTGCTCAAAGCCCCCGTCCTTGGCGCCCTCGTCTCCAAGTTCGCCATGGCCAGGTTCACAAGGATGCTCGGGACCCTGCTCGGAGCGGGAGTCCCCCTCATCGACTCCCTGAAGGTGGCCAGGCGATCGAGAGGAAACCAGGTTCTCGGCGATGCGGTTGAAAATTCGACCGACCAGGTCAAGAAAGGCGGCTCCATCGGGCCCAGCCTCGCCAATTGCAGGGACCTCTTCCCCGGATCAGTCGTTGAGATGATTTCGGTTGCCGAAGAAAGCGGACGTCTTGACATAGAACTTGTCCGCATCGCGGACGTCACTGAGGGGGATCTTGACCGGCAACTGAAGACAGCAGTGGCCCTCACCGAGCCTTTGATGCTGTTTTTCATCGCCTCATTCATCGGTACGATCTTCATTGCACTGCTCCTTCCCATTTTCTCAATCCAAGACCACATCAAATAAACGAACAGAACCATGAAAATCCACATTCAGCCAAAAAGGAAACGCAGAAACGCATTCACCCTTGTCGAACTGCTTCTGGTGCTCGTCATCCTCGGCGCTCTTGCCGCCGTCGTCGTTCCCAAGTTTGCAGGTAGATCCGAGCAGGCCAAGGTGACCGCCGCCACAACCCAGATTTCCAATCTGGAGGTGGCCCTGGACTCCTTCGAGGTCGACAACGGGTTCTATCCGAAGGGCAAGAACGGGCTCGATGCCCTCTTCAACGCCCCCAAGGATGCAAACAACTGGCGAGGGCCCTACATCAAGAACGAGGTTCCCATGGACCCTTGGGGACAGGCCTACGTGTATGAATGCCCCGGTAAGTTCAATGCCTCCACCTACGACCTGTCCTCGAATGGTCCCGACCTCCGCGCCGGCACTGACGACGACATCGCCAACTGGAAGCGATAGCCCATGGAAGTCGCAGGAGTACATCACCGATCAGCCAGGTGGAAAAGGCAACAGGCCTTTACCCTCATCGAGCTGATTGCGGTCATGGCGCTCCTTGCGGGCTTTGCCGCAATGACCCTTCCCCGATTCTCGGACTTTTTCCGCGCGCAGAAGATCAAGGGCGAGGCCAATCGTTTCATTGCGCTGACGCAATACGCCCGCAGCGAAGCCATCGCTACCGGCATCCCGATGACCCTCTGGATCGACGAGAAA
>CAZKNW010000660.1:0-2427 GCA_964554035.1 uncultured Verrucomicrobiota bacterium | reverse complement strand
AAAATCATTTACTCCCTCACACGGCGACTTCGCAATCCTTGCAAAAAAGGTGTGGATTTAGGGAAAGATCCCCCTATTTTACTTCGAATAGGGAAGCAGCTGTCATGACTGAATTGGAAGCCATTCAAGATGCCGTCCGCAGAGCCGCGCAGCGGCGTAGGCTCTTCTTTGCCTGGAAGGCCCTCTGGAAGGGCGTTTTCGTATCGTCCATGGTCGCGTTGGCCACCCTTTCCGCCTTCAAGCTGACCCCCATTCCACCCGACGTCCTGCTTGGTCTGCTACTTACGGCCGTGGCCCTTCCGGTGATTTTCGGGATCATTGCGTGGTTCAAGTCGCCAGGCATGCTGGAGACGGCACAGTGGTTGGATCACGAGGCCGGACTCAAGGAACGCCTGAGCACGGCTCTGGAGTTCGAGAGGGGTGCTCATCAGGATGAGTGGCGGCAACTCATTCTCAAGGATGCATCCCGGCATGCCACCGAGGTGAATCCTGGAAGGCTTCTCCCCATTTCCCTGCCCAAAGTCGCCCGGTGGTCACTTGTTACACTCCTCGTGGGCGCCAGCCTTGGATTCGTCCCCGAATATCGGTCCGACCAGTTCCTGCAGGAACAGAAGCAACAGGCAGCCATTGAAGACACCGGAAAGAATCTTTCCCGCCTTGCCAAACGATCCCTCGAGCAACGCGATCCCATGCTTCCGGCAACGGAACAATCCCTGAGCTCTGTCGAGGAGCTTGGAAAGGTATTCCAGAAGCAACGCCTTTCGCGGGCCCAGGCCCTCCAGGACCTCGCCAAGCTCTCCGACAAGATTGAGGATCAGGCCGCCGACCTCCGGAAGGATCCCGCGGTCCAGCGAATCCAGCAGGCTGCCCGGGATGCAGGAACCCAAGGAGAAACCGCGGACGGCCTCCAGAAGCAAATGGAGGATCTCCAACGCCAGATTGACAACAAGGACCTCGCCGCGGATGACATCAAGGACCTGAAGAAACAGCTCCAGAAACTCCAGGAGAATGCCGCCTCAATGGGGGGCAGCAAGGGAAGCAAGTCCAACGCCAGCAAGCTCAGCCAGATGGCCGACAACCTGTCCAGCCTCATGGACGAGGCGGAAGCCATGGGCATCAATCCTGAAGACCTCAAGTCCGCCCTCGAGGCCCTGAAGAACGCGGACATAGACAAGTTTCTCAAGGACATGGACAAGGCACTGTCGAATGTCGAGGACATGGAGAAACTTGCCGAAAAGCTTGGAGAAATGCGCCGGGCCATGGAACAGGTTGGAAAGGATCTCAAGGAACAGCTCGAACGTGGCCAGGCGTCCACCGCCATCTCCACCCTGAAGGAAATGCAGAAGAAGCTTCAGTCGGGTCAGATGTCCGAAAAGGAGATGCAGGAGATGCTCAACGAGCTTTCAAAGGCCATGGATCCCGCCGACTCCTACGGTGAATGCAAGAGCCATCTGCAGAAGGCTTCCAACAACATGCAGGGAGGCAACAAGAAACAGGCCGCCCAGAACCTGGCCGATGCCGCCAAGGAGCTTCAGGAACTGATGGAGAAGGCGGGCGATCTTGCCTCCCTTCAGGAGATGATGAAGGCCTTGCAGGCCTCCAAAATGAGTGTCGGCAACTGCCAGGGCTGGGGACAGTGCTATGGTCCCGGAGGCAAGAGCGGACAGGGAAAGAAACCAGGAAAGGGCGTGGGAACCTGGGCTGACGACAGTCTGACAGGATTCTTCCCCAATTCCGGATTGTGGGACAATACGGGAATCGAAGCCCAGAATCTGGATCCCAAGGGGTTGAGCGACCGGGGCGAGGGAACGGTTCGCGATGACCTGACAACCACAAAGGTGAAGGGACAGTTCAATCCTGGAGCTTCGATGCCCTCCATCACACTCAAGAATGTGAGCATCAAGGGCACCAGCCGCATCGAATACGAGGAAGCGGTGGCGGCGGCACAATCCGATGCCCAGAGCGCCCTCAGCCAGGAAAAGGTTCCCCGCCCCTACCAGGGAGCTGTAAAGGACTACTTCGACGACCTGAAATAGATCACCTCCGGACACTGCGAAACCTGAAGCCGCATTCACATCCAATCTCAGGCCCTATTGCGAGGCTTCCAGAGTCCTTCTTTCGCTCCACCCGACGAGCCTTCCTCCAACCACGGACAAGCCCTCTCAGCCTTGCCGGCGAGTCCCCTGGACCAATCCAACTCAAAGACTCAAAGACTACGTTCTAGACACGGGCGCGGTATTTCATAGGCTCTGCGGCCTGTCTTGCCGGATCAACCGAGGCAGGAAAGTAGTAGAAACTCATGATGGAACGAAAGCAAATGACGCCTCTTGAAGAAATGAGGCATTCCTCCGCCCACGTCCTGGCCACCGCAGTCCTGCGGCTATGGCCGGACACCAAGCTGGATATCGGCCCTCCCACCGACCAGGG
>CAZKNW010000659.1:0-2435 GCA_964554035.1 uncultured Verrucomicrobiota bacterium | reverse complement strand
AAAATCCATTCCATCTTGCCAAGCCTTTCCTGAAAGAAGGCAAACCCGTCCGGTCTCCGCAAGGGTAAGGACTGCGGGTAGCGAAGCTTCCGCCCACACATCGCGCATTCCTGACGCTTACTTGGGTTTCATGCAGGCAATAGATTTGACTGACAGCCAACAGCCAAAAACTTCTGTCGCCCCTTCAGGGCTTTGGACTTTTTGGGATGCTCAAGTCCCGGGGCTGACGCCCCGCGCTACCTTCTCAACGGCCCTCCAGGCCTCTCATTCTCGTTCCCCTTCAAGTCCTTCGTGCCCTTCATGGTTTATTCAAAAAATCGCGTTCGCAGCACGGTGCATCGCTGGATCGATGGCGCCATCGGGCAGCTTCTTGTCCCGGCTGCGTTGATTGA
Organism: uncultured Verrucomicrobiota bacterium; assembly: GCA_964554035.1. Taxonomy (GTDB): domain Bacteria; phylum Verrucomicrobiota; class Verrucomicrobiia; order Limisphaerales; family CAZKNW01; genus CAZKNW01. Next base: position 2,043 of record CAZKNW010000659.1, on the reverse strand, counting down.
ACAGGACCGCCCAGGTGATCCCATCGCGACGCCGGACAAGGAGTGTGGAAGTTCCAGGCAGGCTGCCGCCATGCCATAGGTTGGGCTTGGGATTTCCCTTCCCCCCGGGGCGCACCAGCCAGCCACCCCCATAGTAGTAGTCCTTGAGCTTGCCATTCGTCCTGGAGACCGGAGCCTCCGGCGGCTGATAAAGTCGCTGTTCATCTTTCTTGGAGAACAAACCCAACTCTTCTGACCTCTCCATGCCAGCCGCAAAGCGGATCAGGTCAGTGGCAGAAGCAATCCATGCTCCATGGGCATCCATGGCTTCCAGATGAAATCCTCCATAGGGCCAAGGCACCTGGCCTGGATGATTCGGAAACACGCTCTTCGCCGTCCCATCGTCCGGCATGTAGTAGTGCGACTCCCTTTCTGAGTACGAAGTCAGCGACCTGCCAATCCTCATGTCGACAATCCCCATCGGTTTCAGGATCTCCGACTTCATGTAGGACTCATAGGTCTTGCCGGTGAGCTGTTCGATGATTCGACCCAGGATGCAATAGCCAAAGTTGGAATAGTTGTAGTCCTTGCCCGGATCGAACTGCAGCGGCTGCTTGAGCATGTAGCGAATCACAGCCTCTGGACCGGCCGGCCCTTCCTCATTCTGATCCTCCGCAATCTGGGTCGCGCGGAACATTGGATCAAACGCCGTATCACGATTCCAACCTCCGGTGTGCTGCAGCAGGTGGGCCACGGTGATGTCCTTCCATCGCGGATCCATCCCATCCGGAAGGCTCCCACGGTTCACGACCTCGACAAAGGGCAGGATCTTCTGATTCCAACCCAGTTTGCCATCACTGATCAGCTTCATGATGCCGGCCCCGGTGATGGGCTTGGAAATACTGGCAATGCGGAATCGAGTCTCGGTGGTCACAGGAATCTTCCTGTCCCGGTCCGCCATGCCATAACCTTTCGCAAATACCAGCTTGCCATGACGGGAGACCGCCAGGGATGCACCCGGCACCTTGCGGGGCTTCATGAACCTCTCCATCTCGAGGTCGAAAGCCGAGGTATCGACTTTCCTCGCAGACTGACCAACGGAGATACCAGCCATGAACATGGGGGGCGTGAGGAGAAAGGATCTTCGGTTCATCATCAGGATGCTAGCGGACCCTGTCGGAATCAGAAAGCACTTCGATCATCTCGTCAGCAAACCTCGTCGACGGCAGTTTTTCCAAAGTTTGTAGAAAAAGAACTTCACACTTGATCGACCAAGGAATGCCTCCAAGCATGCCGCCGATGAAACCAACCTTGTTGATTCTCGCTGCCGGCATGGGCAGCCGCTATGGAGGACTGAAACAACTCGATGCCATGGGGCCCAACGGTGAGGCCGTGCTCGACTACTCCGTGTTCGATGCCCTGCGCGCTGGTTTCGGAAAGGTGGTCTTTGTCATCCGTCGTGACTTCGAATCCGACTTTCGAGAGAAAGTGATCAAGCGCTTTGGGGATCGCATCCCGGTTGAACTCGCCTTCCAGGATCTGAACGCATTGCCCGATGGATTCTCCATTCCTGAAGGACGCGATAAACCATGGGGCACCGCCCATGCCGTTCTTGCCGCAAAGGATCTTCTCCATGAGCCCTTTGCCATGATCAATGCTGACGACTTCTACGGACAGAAGGCCTATCAGGTCCTCTGCAGGGAGCTTTCAGAGGAACGCAATGAATCGGAGAAGAGGCAGTATTCCATGGTGGGATTTGAACTTCACCGGACCCTGTCGGATCACGGCTCCGTCGCTCGCGGAGTCTGTCAGGCGGATGACGATGGAAACCTCACCTCAGTAGTGGAGATGAAGAAGATTGTCGGCCTCCCCGATGGAACCGCTGAAAACCAGGATCCTGAGAACCAGGTCTCGCTGACCGGCAATGAACTGGTCTCCATGAATTTCTGGGGCTTCCGTCCCAGCATCCTGCCCCACTTGGAAGGTGCCTTCGTCGAGTTCCTCAAGGCCCATGGCAACGAACTCAAGTCCGAGTGCTTCGTACCCACCGTGGTCGATGAGATG
>CAZKNW010000658.1:0-2436 GCA_964554035.1 uncultured Verrucomicrobiota bacterium | reverse complement strand
CCAAGAAGCGTGACCTCGATCCGGTCAAGCACGCACGCAACGAGGAGATGAAGGAGAATGACCACGCCCAACTGCGGAAGGCCATCGTCGAAGTCATCCGACAAACCGATCTCAAGGTCCTCATCTGCCCCGAGGATCAGACCCAGATGAAGGTGGGTAAGGAAATGCTCTACGATCAGCTTCCCGCCGACGTAAAGAAGAAGGCCGTGTGGCGTCCCGACTACTGGCTCACCGGGGAAGCCATAAGCGTCTACACCCGCAGTGCCGGGCTTTTCGGAAATGAAATGCACTCACCCATCATGTGCATCGGACATGGCATTCCCGCCATCGTCTGTCGTTGGGCCGAGCAAACCAGCAAGGGCTACATGTGGAAGGGCATCGGCCTCAACGACTGGCTCTTCAACACCGACGAACCGGAAGATCTGAAACGCATTGTGCCCACGGTATTGGACCTGGCAAAGAATCCAGAAAAGGCAAAAAGGAAAGCCGCCAAGGCAAGGGCTTTCGTACACCAGAGACAGCGTGCAACCATGGAGCAGCTTGGGAAGGAACTGGGAATGAAGGTTTAGAGCAACCAAGCCGGGACTTGGAAAGAATGACTGGGGTTCGATCCATCAAAAGAAGCGAGATGGCAAGAACGCTCATGTGGTCAACCGCCACAATCACCATCATCGCAGTGGTCTTCTTCTGGTTCAAGATGACCAAGGAGCGTTCGCTGTGGCACGCAGGGGTGGTAGAGGGCCGACTTTAGCTTCGCAGGGCTCTGAAAGATATCCAAGAATCTGGCCAGATCCGCGACAACGGGAACGACCACCATCCTTTCATCTTCACAAACTCTGTGACAGTCGACGATTCGACATACCAATGTCTCGTCGGCTACGAGGATAGCAAATTCTACGGAAGGGGTTTCCTGGCCGTGACGACCAACAACGTATTCATCTACATGGACCGAGATAGCGATCCTCGATTGATTCCAGCTAGAGGACGTGCCTATTGAGAGGGCAACACACTCGATCAACCGAATCCGGGAATAACGTGGCTCTGCCAAGACCTCGCTCGCAAAGTCCACACCGGGCTGCTTGAATATCCCAAGTCTGATTGATACTTTCTCCGGTAATGACTGAGCTTACGAAAACGATTCTCGATCTTCCCTACGCGGAAAAACATGAGATCTTTGAGGCGCTTCAAGTCGACCTGACAGATGGCCCAATCCCGCCGCCCATCCTTGAGGTTCTTGAGGAAAGAAAGGTGGCGTATGAAACCGGGAGTTCAAAAGCGGCCCCAGCCGCGGAAGTCTTCGAACGCTTGATGAAAAAGTATTCGAATGGAACTGATCATCACTGACAGGGCCGAACGCGATCTGGACCTACGGGCAGCTTTTTGGGAGGAGAACTCCTCAGGTTTGGGGATGGAGTATCTCATCCATCTGAGTGAACAACTTCAGATCCTTTCGGAGATTTCGGAAGCTGCCACCTTTTCAAATTCAGGTCACCCATTTCACCGATTTCTCACCGTCAAGTTCAGCACGCAGGTCTTCTACGAGGTGAAGGAGTCGCAAGTCATAATCCATGCAGTTTTCGACTGTAGAGAAGATCCTTCAAAAATTCGGGAGGAGATTTCGCGCCGCAGGTAATCTACTCTCACTTCATCTGCAATTGCATCCTACTTGGGCTTCTTGTTCCCCAGCACGGTGCTGATGCCACCCAAACCAACGCCAATGGCGGCTCCGACACCAACCCACATGCCCATGTTGTCGGTGGAGGCGCCGATCCCCGCACCGATGGCTACTCCAAGTGGGAGCGTTATTCCCATGGCGGATCCGCCGGCTTTCTTCGGCTTCTCCTGCCCGGTTTCCGAAGTATCCTGTTGATCTTTTTTTTCGTCGGTCATGATAAAGACCTATTCTCTTCTGATCGAAGGGATCAATCAAACAGACTCCTCCACTCTGGATACGTCGGTCTTTCACCATCATAGCCGCCACCTTTTTTTCCTTCAGGCGCAGGTGGGACTTCGGCAAGGAAGGCTTCGAGGCGACGTTGGACCTCCTTCGCCTTCTTGGATGCTCCGCCCTTTGAAAGATCCTGGGCTTCCTGAAGGTCCTTGGGCACCTCGTAGTAGCGACCATCCCGGTAGAGCTTGAAGTTCTCAGTACGGACATACTGACCGGGTTCCTTGTTCCAGTAAGGCTGATAGTGAAGGAAAACCCATTCACGTGGATCGCCCTTCTTTCCCTGCAGCTGTGGCAGAAAGCTGCGACCGTCCACTGGAAAGTCCTTACCCTTCTTCGCCTTTGCCACGTCTGCTGAGGTGGTTCTAGGTCGAAACTCGAACCTGCTTAGGGATGTAACACCAGACGACAACGAGCTCAATCCCACTGAAGTGGTGGTAGCGCTCGCCGAGCTGCGTGAGCTGCAGCCCCTGCGGGTCATCGGACCT
>CAZKNW010000657.1:0-2439 GCA_964554035.1 uncultured Verrucomicrobiota bacterium | reverse complement strand
TGCGAAAAGAACGGCGGCAAGGGGCAATCATCTTCCTTTCCGTCCCTCAAACAGCGTCAGAAGGACAGCGGCGGGAAGCGATGGAAAAGGCACGATCCATTCTCAGCGAAGCCAGGGAATCCGGCCCCAACCTGAACGGCCTTGGGCTTCTCGCCATGAAGCACTCCGAGGATCAGGCGACCCGCTACCGCCACGGAGACATGGGGGAACTGGAACTCGATGGACGCTACAATCGTTGGGAACGCCCTGTCTTGGAAGCCCTCTTCAGCCTGGAGAAGCCCGGAGATCTGGGCCCCGTCATTGAAACCCCAAGGGGACTCTACCTCATTCGCCTTACCAGCATCACGCCGGGGGCCGTCAAAACTCTCACCGAGGTCAGTGCACAGATTCGACAGGATCTGGAGCGAATCCGGATGAAGGAGCAGCAACTTGCCCTTCAAACCGCCGTCCGATCAGGCATCGATATCCAGATCCATCATGACGAGCTTTCTGCCATTCCGGTCCCCAGAAAGCCCCTCACAGCCATTCATCCTCCCTCCACCCCCGCACGTTGATTCATGACAATCAACCCCAACTGAATCGTCCACATGAAACCGAATCATCACCCTGCTCCATGGCTAGCCGGCATCCTGCTGGTGTTTTGCGTCCTCGAAGGGAGCGCGCAGACCACCGATCAGACCATCGTGCTCAATCCCGGTTGGAACGCCATCCACATCCTGGTCGAACCCGGTGACAATTCCATCGCTTCGGTCTTCGCCGGCATCCCGGTGGAGAGTGCCTGGACGCACATCGACGAGGTCAATGCCGTGGAGTTCATCTCCAGTCCGGACGAACTGCCCTTCAACGATCCAGGTTGGCGCCGATATTTCCCCGCCGCGAGCCCGAACGCCTTTCTGACCACCCTCCATACAGTCAATGCCAACCGGGCCTACCTGGTGAAGCTGGGAGGTTCCGCCGCGGTAAACCTGAACCTCACAGGCCGCCCTTCCTACCGCAGAAAGGCATGGGTGCCCGACTCCTTCAACCTGCGCGGATTCAACGTGGAACCCCTCAATCAACCCGCATTTGGCGACTTTTTCGCGCCGGCAACCGCCCACGCCGGACAGGCCATGTACCGACTTCTGACCGACGGAAGCTGGCAGGCCGTGGATCCCTCCGAACTGATGAATGCCGGTGAAGCCTACTGGGTGTACTCCCAAGGTGCCTCAGACTATCTGGCACCCATGAGTCTCCGGCTCGAAACCGGTGATGGACTTGATTTCGGCATCTCACTTGATACTTCCACCATCACATTCGTCAACCAGACCCTGAACGAATCGACAACATCGGTCACAGAACTTTCAGGACTTTCCACCAATCCACTCTCCCGGCGTGTTCTCTCCGAGGTCAACGCTTCCCTTGAAGACCTCCCCCAGGAAGACCTGCAGATTCTACCAGCCCTCGGCTCACGAACCGACGAACTGACGATCCGGAGGGAAGACATGGTAGGAGAGACCTATTCCACCGTTCTCTCCATCTCGGATTCCACCGGCTGCCGACATCTCGTGCCTGTGAGGGCATCAAAAACCCTGCCCCCTGGTCCGGCCCCCCTTTCGGCCACGATGTCCTCGAGCAGCAACTTCGCCAAGCAGTCACTCTTTGCACCTGCGTCCCCGGTGGATTCGCCGATCAACCACATCGGACTCTGGGTCGGCACCGTAAACATCGATGCCGTCAGTGAACCCCACTCCGGAACCGTCACGCTCGTTCCGGATCCTGATCCGGGAAACCCATTGAACAACATGGTTGCCGTGAGGACCGGCGCCCTGACTGAGAACACCCCTACCAAATCCTCATTTCCCCTCCGCCTGATCCTTCATGTCGACAACGATGGCAAGGCTTCGCTCCTCAAGGAGGTCATTCAAATGTTTCAACCGGGAACCACCAAGGTGGTCGATGGATTGACGGTCGAGGACATCCCGGGAAAACAGGTCCTGTTGACCGACGATACCCGCATCCCTGAATTTCAGGGAGCGGCCATCCGCGATGGCCAGCTTGTCGGGCGCAGGATCAGCAGCATCGCCTTCGATTTCGCCGAAAATCAGCTACCCATGATGGGAAACTTCGCGCTCGCAGGGACAACATCCGTCAACATCACGCTGGGACCGGACTTCCCGACCCATCCCTTCCGTCACCGGAAACATCCCGACCACGACAATCTGGATTCCTCCTACAAGGATACACTCGCGAGACCGGAGGTTCCCACCATCACCCGGGCCATCTCCCTCGAGTTTGACTCGGCACCTCCCGCGGACCTCGACTCCAACGGTTTCGGCTACAGCCTTCTCACGGGCACTTTCCGGGAAACCCTGACCGGACTCCACTCACAACCGCTCAAGGTCAGTGGAACCTTCCAACTGACCCGTGTATCCGACATCGGCGCCCTCAATCCCCCGTCGA
>CAZKNW010000656.1:0-2448 GCA_964554035.1 uncultured Verrucomicrobiota bacterium | reverse complement strand
AGGTCATCGTTCATGGCTTCGTCATGCTCCTTCCCCTATTGGTGCTTCCGATCGGGATTCCGGAGGGCTGGGTGCCACCTGAGGACAGGAATCCCGCCTTTTGGCTTCTCGCCCTGATGAGCGCCACCATCGGCCTGCCCTTTTTCGCGGTATCAACCACGTCGCCCCTCATCCAGCGATGGTTCAGCCTGTCAAAATCAACTGCATCCAAGGATCCCTACTTTCTCTATGCTGCGAGCAATGCGGGCAGTCTCCTGGCATTGGTTTCGTATCCCTTCCTGGTCGAGCCATCCCTGCGCCTGACCTACCAGGCCCGGTTCTGGTCCATCGGTTACGTGGGATTTGTCGTCGCCATGATCCTCTGCTCATTCAGGACCCTCTCCGCGACATCCGTCTCGGCAAAGGAGCCTCCCTCTCCCTCCGTGCCTCCGGATGGCAGGACGAGGATGAGATGGACCCTGCTCGCCTTCATCCCGTCCAGCCTGATGCTCAGCGTCACGACCTTTCTGACCAACGAGGTGGCGGCCGTCCCCCTCCTCTGGATCATCCCCCTTTCGCTCTACCTGCTTTCGTTCATCCTTGTGTTCTCGAGTCGCGAGATCCTGAAAGTCTCCTGGTGCCGCCGTGCAGCCCCCATACTGGTCGTGGCCCTCACCCTTCTTGTTTCCATCAAGGCGACCGAGCCGTTTTCACTGCTTTTCTCCTTTCATCTCCTGACCTTCTTCTGTCTCGCCATGACCTGCCATGGCGCCCTTGCGGAATGTCGGCCTTCCAGCGAGAACCTGACCGGGTTCTACCTCTACATGTCGATCGGCGGCGCGCTCGGTGGCATCTTCAACGCACTCGTCGCTCCCGTGGTGTTCAACGCCATCTACGAGTATCCGGTCGTTCTCGCCCTCGCCTGCATCTTTTCACTGGCTCCCAAGGGGGAAGCGAGATGGCCGGAACGCAGGGAATGGTTGATTCCCGCGCTGATCGGGGCCTCTGCATGGATCATGGCCCTGATCGTTCAATCCTCCCCGGCAGCGGGAAAGCCCATCGCAGCCGCCCTCGCCTTCAGCCTCCCCATCCTCGCCTGTTTCTTCACTTCCAAAAGGCATGCCGCCTTCGGCCTCGCGATCCTGTCGGTGATGGTGGTGGCACAGCAGAGTTCCCTGCAGTTGGGAAGCATCCAGCTCAGAAGACGCGGATTCTATGGCATGCACAGCGTGGCGGTGGATCAGCATGCAGGTCTCATCAAGCTGCTTCACGGACAGACGATTCACGGTGGGCAGTATCTGGATCCCGCAAAATCGATGGCCCCCACCTTCTACTACCACCCCCAAGGGCCACTGGGGGAGGCCTTCCAGGCCATCCACGCCCGACATGACCTGGAATCCGTGGCCCTGGTGGGACTGGGTGCCGGCACCGCCCTCTGCTACAGCGAGGAAGGGGAATCCTGGCATCTCTTTGAAATCGACCCCGAGGTGGAATGGATCGCAAAGGACTCGGGATACTTCTCATTCCTGAAAAACGCCTCTGCCAAATGGCGGATTCAGCTTGGAGATGCACGTATTACACTCAATCGTGAGAAACAGTCCTCTTTTGACTTCCTCATCATCGACGCCTTTTCATCCGACGTCATACCCGCCCATCTCCTTACCAAGGAGGCCTTCACCCTTTACCTCTCACTGATCCGGGAGGACGGATTCATCGCCATCAATGTCTCCAACCGGCACCTGAACGTCGACCGGGTGGTCGCAGCCGTAGCGTCGCACCTGGGACTTACGATCATTGAAAAAACGGATGATTTGCTGAATTCCGGAAGAAAAAGTGAGGGAACAGTGGCTTCCCAGTGGATGTTGATGCAGCGGGAGGAAGACGAGAGCCTCGGACTGCTCCTGGAAAAGGGCTGGATGCGGCCGGAAACAGACGCCTCCTACATCTGGACCGACGATTTCTACGACCTGATTCGCATCATGAAGTGACGAAGCTGGTAGTATCCTATTTTTATGCACTAATTATTTGACGATGGCATCGCGATTGCTAATCTCCGGTCGATGGTTGGCAACGGGTTCAACAGTGAACAAACCAATCCGTAATCATAACTAACTCAAACTGCCCGTTGTTGTTCACGCCATCGAAAAACAAAAAAAGGAAAAACATGAAGATCCAGAACAACAAGCGCTCAGGCTTCACCCTCGTTGAAATCATGATTGTGGTCGCGATCATCGGTCTCTTGGCCGCCATCGCTATCCCCAACTTCGTGAAGGCTCGTGCCGGTGCTCAGAAGAACACCTGTATCGCCAACCTCAAGCAGATCGACGGTGCGAAGCAGCAGTGGGCGCTCGACAACAAGAAGGGCGGAACCGATTCCCCTGGAACCGGCGACCTCTATGGCAGCTCCCTTTACATCAAGGTTGCACCTACCTGCCCGCTGTCCGGCACCTACACCATCGGCAACGTGGA
>CAZKNW010000655.1:0-2458 GCA_964554035.1 uncultured Verrucomicrobiota bacterium | reverse complement strand
AGGGAGGTGATTGGCGAACTGGCACAGGTCATCGTGGTGGCAGACACCTCCCAAAGCATGGCCCTCACCGATGAGGCGATGTCCGCACCACGCAGACTGCTCATTGCACAGAAATTCGGCTTTGCCCAGGAAGGGACCGTCAACCTCGATCTCTCCGAGGCGTCCCAGATCCTCGATCAGGCGTCGCAGGAGGCCGCACGATTCAGCCAGATCCGCTCGTCGGCTGAGATCGAGAAGGCTGCCGACGCCCTCAACCGGTCCATCCAGGCGGCCCAGGAGGTCATCGCGGCAGCTCCGGGCGAAGTCTGGACCGATGGCGAGTCCCAGCTGGATTCGTTCAGAAAGGAGGTTTCCGACCCCGCAGCCGAACTGGCGAAGATGCAGGCCGGGCGTGACAACTCGGAGCTGATGAACCAGCTCAAGTCCACCGCCAATGCGGCCGCCCGTTGGTCGAACCGGCTTCAGGACCAGTTCGACGCCTACGTCGCAAGGAAGGGCAATTCAAGTGATGCAGGCTTTGCAGCAGGCATGGCGAAGGTCGACGAACTCAGCCGGTGGCAGCGCATGGAGATGCACCTGCTTGAAGGCAACGAGAGCTTTCTCCAGAAACTGGGCGAGGAGCATCAGCTCCAGTTCGCCATCCTGAGCGGCAAGGAGGCGAATGTGGTCTGGAGTCCCACCCTCACCCTTCCCGGGGAGGAGAATCCATTCCCCGACGGACTTGAGGCGGGGGTGACCAATACGGTCACCGACCTGAACTCAGGTCTTGCCGCACTGGTCGACCAACTTCCTGCCGACAAAAGATCGGCCATCGTCCTCCTTTCCGACGGGCAGCACAACAGCGGCGAGACACCCCTCAAGCAGGCACGCGTCCTCGGTGCCCGGGGCATCCCTGTTTACACCGTTGGTTTCGGTCCCACCCGGAAGCCTGCCGACCTTGCCATCCTCGATGTGGATGCGCCCGAAACCGTCTTCTACCAGGCCGATATCAAGGGCTCGGTCCGGATCAAGGACGACATGCCCATCGGTGACGAGTTCAAGCTGGTGATCCGGCATCAGGGCAAGGAGATCTGGGAGCAGACGATGCAGACCCAGGGAGGCACCCAGCACACGGTCGACTTCTCCTTCCCGGTGATCGACATCCTCAGACGTGAACTCGGCGGCAAGGACAAGGACCTGCGCTACAATGCCGTGCCGGTCGAGCTGGAGGTGGGCATTGAGCCGCTGGCTGGTGAGAAGGAATCCGGCAACAACACCGCCAAGATTCGCTTCAACGGCATCACCCGCAAACCAAAGGTTCTTCTCATCGATGGAAGACCGCGTTGGGAATACCGCTACCTGAAGACCTTATTCGAGCGCGACGAGGCCTGGGCCATCAACCACCTTCTCGCCGGCCAAGGTGGCGAACTGGTTCCATGGCAACGCGGTGACACCTTGGGGACCTTTCCCAAGGACAAGGAGACCCTCTTTTCCTACCAGCTCATCATCCTGGGTGACGTCCCCGTCCAGATGTTTCAGGGGCAGGAGCTCGAGTGGATCCGATCGTTCGTCGAGGACAATGGTGGCGGCATCATCTTCATCGACGGCCACCAGTATCGTTCCGCGAACTTCAGCCAGACACCCGTTGGATCCCTGCTGCCGGCCCAGTGGAAGACCTCCTCCCTCACCGGTTCCAATCTGCGCTTCCAGGTCCAGGACTCGCCCACCGCCGACAAATACCTCAGCCTCAAGCCGCAGGGCCACCTGAGCGAACGGCTATGGCAGATGCTCCCTGCACCGAAGCGGGTCGCCTCTTCCACTCCCCTGCCCGGATCGGAAACCCTGATCAAGGTGACCAATGGGGCCATCACCACCGATGCCATGATCTTCCGTCGCCAGGGCGGCGGCCGCGTCCTCTATATCGGCTTCGATGAATCCTGGCGTTGGCGCTATGGCGTGGGTGATCTCTACCACCAACGCTACTGGAACCAGCTTGCACGCTGGATCATGGAACCCGCCTACACGGTCGAGGACAACCTCGCCGCCCTCGACTCCGGCCCCATCACCTATGAACCCGGCGATACCGCATCCATCCGGGCCAGGATACGGGATCACTCGGGAAGGCTGCTCCTCGAAGCCGATGCCAGTGCCATCCTCTTCAAGGATGGACATCGTGCCGCCACCATTCGTCTTGAGAGCGATTCCGATACAGGAGGTGTCTTTCGAGGGGAGACGGCTGAACTCGAGCCCGGAAGCTATGAGGTCAAGCTGCAGGTGGAGGGCATACCCAGCCAGAACCTGAAGGTCAGCACCACCTTCGAGGTCATGCCCCAAGGGGCTTCCGAACTGACCCATCTTGAGGCCAATGAGGACATGCTCCGCCAGATGGCCGGACTCTCAGGAGGCCGCTTCTTCCGCGAGGAAAACATGAACACCCTCAGCGAGCTCCTCGCCCCAATGAGCCAGGGCAAGATCACCG
>CAZKNW010000654.1:0-2469 GCA_964554035.1 uncultured Verrucomicrobiota bacterium | reverse complement strand
AATCGGTCGAAAAGATGAATGTTAGCAAAACTTTCAGGGTACAGACAGCAACGCAACTGAACCTCTGTAGCTTGATCGATTTTGGTGCTGTCGCAGTCTCCGATCTGGAGGATCGAGCTCCTGCGAGCCCCATACTTCAGAGATGGATGATGTGAGGTAGGGGTGTGCGCGGCAGCCGTCCAGAGGAGTCGCCTTTCCGAGGCCTTTGAAGTGGGACGCGCAGGAGCTTGCCCCTCCATTTTTTTTCTCTTTCAGCGGCTCCAACTGAAGCAAGGGATCTACCTGAAACCCTTATGGAATGATCGGTTTCACAACCGATTCTACGATTCCTTAGAACCGTTTAAATGAAGGCGCAAGCGACCTGCCGGGACTTAACAGCCCGTCGGTCGAAAAGATGAAAGTGATCAACGCTTTCAGGGGCAGACCACAATGCAACTGAACCTCTCCAAAGAGGGAACTCCAAACATGCCGCCCGGGAAACAGAAACCTCTTTCTGAGCCTGTTATTTGTCATATCCCAGATCTGTGCTTGGGTATCTGTGATGAAACGTTATTCGATTCAGATGATCCTGATCACACTTTTCACCTTTGCTGTGGCCTGTGAGGAGCAGGGTCCCGCCGAGAAGGCGGGTGAGGCATTGGATGATGCTGTGGAAGAAGTCGGTGATGGCGTTGAAGACGCCACCGACGAGGTCAAGGATACCTTCGACAAGGACGGTCCTCTCGAAGAGGCCGCCGAAAAGGTGGAGGACTCAATCGACTAACTGACCGTCCAAAGACGGAACCACGAACGGTGAAAGCGAGTAATCTAACCTTGGTATGCAGCCACTTCCTTCAACACATCCAGCTTGGGTGTGATACCCAGTCCAGACTTGGTGGAAGCGGCCATCTTGCCGTTGTCCCGCTGGGGGGCTCCATCGGCAATGCTGGTGGTCACGTAACTGTTGAAGTCGGTGGAGGTGAACCGAAGCTCCTCCGGGCAACTGTGGGCGAAATGTGAGATGGCGGCAGTGACGATGTCGCCGCCCCAACTATCCTCCAGAGTCATGGCGATTCCCATATCGACTGCCAGATCCCGGATCTGTTTCGCCTTGGTCAGTCCACCCACCTTGCTGATCTTGATGTTCACCACATCCATGGCCTGATCGGCATGTCCCCTGAGCAGCGGCTCCACGCTGTTGATGCACTCGTCCAGGACAAAGGGGCCATCCCAGCGCTGACGAACTGCCAAACACTCCTCATACGACTTGCAGGGCTGCTCAATATAGACATCCACGTCACGAACCCCCTGACAGACCCTGAGCGCCTCGTGCTTGAGCCAACCGGTGTTGGCATCGGCCACCAGGATGTCTCCCGTCTGGAGCTCGGCAGCGACCGAGTGGATGCGTGCGATATCGAGCTCCACATCATGGCAACCGACCTTCAGCTGAAATCTCCGATACCCTTCCTCTCTATACCCGGCCACCTTGCCTGCCATCTGTTCGGGTGATTCCTGTGAGATGGCACGATACAGAATGATGTCCTCTCCATAGCGCCCACCCATCAACTGACATACGGGCATCCCTGCCACCTTGCCCAAGATGTCCCAGCACGCCATGTCGATGGCCGACTTGACGTAGGGATGCCCCTGAAGCGCGGCATCCATCAGGCGATTGATCTTGCCCAGCTCGGTCGGGTCCTGACCCATGAGGTGGGGAGCCAACTCACCGACACCCGCACGGGCACCCGCGGCAAACGCAGGCAGGTAAAAGGGCCCCAGAGGACAGACCTCTCCCCAGCCCGTCACCCCCTCATCCGTCTCGATCCCGACGACCGTGCTGTCAAAGACGGTGACACTCTTGCCTCCGGACCACTTGTAGGAACCCTCGTGCAAAGGAAGGTCCGCCTGATACACCGAAATCTTTTTGATCTTCATTGTCTGCTTGGCATGTTCTCTCCCGACTCCCCACCCTTCCCCGGGGACACCTCGTTCCAAAGGCGTCCCACCAGGTCGTGCATGGCTGGATCATGCTTACTGAGTTCTTCACGATCAAAGGGGAAAAAATCATTTCTGCCGAAATAGGCTTCGGTCGATTCGGCAAAATACTCCATGGGAGTGTTCATGGCATAAGCCTTGTCCCGGACCATCTTCCTTCCATCGAACCTCTGGACCTCGTCATAGGTTCCCGAGGAAACAGCCCTGTTGTAGAGCTTGAGGATCTCCGGGTTCTCGTTTCCAGCCTCGAGCCAGCGGTGATGAAAACCATGCGCCAGTTCGTGCAGCAGAAAGAAGGGCATCCTCCGGTTCTCAAATGGAAAGATGGAAACATTGGTTATCTCCACCGCATGGACCATTTCAGGATTTCGCTTGTTCGCCCTCAGCCATCCTTCCTCCGGATGATATTCCGCCCTTGGTCGGACACCCTCATATTGGGGATTGATCCAGATGGGAATCTCCCTCAGGAGCTTCAGCGCTGTTGGGGGAACCGTC
>CAZKNW010000653.1:0-2469 GCA_964554035.1 uncultured Verrucomicrobiota bacterium | reverse complement strand
TCTTTACCGATGAGATCGAGGAGAAGCTGTCCGCAGTCGGTCATGGTGCGCTGCCCATCTACTATACCCATCCGGAGGTGACGGGTGGGCAGCCTTCCATCGAATACAGCAGGGAACTGGTGACCAATCCCGTGAATGGCCACGCACTGACACCCAAGGTGAAACTGGGAGAAAGGTAGCGGTTTGATCGCCATGACGAGTTTCCCCTGATGGGAATGATCGGTCGATCAAGCGTGGTTCACTTCGCGGGAGTCACCCAGTGGACGCGCGTTGGAAAACAGATGAATGGCGTTCGCCTGGTCCAGATCCATCCTGAAACGGCTGCCTGGGCCGGGCTTGAGAATGGCGATGAGATCAAGGTCGAGTCGCCCCGGGGAGAGGTCAGGGGAACGACCCTGATCTGGGAGGGGATCCGAAAGGACACGATCTTCGTTCCGAATGGATTCGGTCCCGCTCAGAAGGTGGCAAAGGAGGTGGGCAGGCCGTTCTATGATCCGGCCAACATTCTTGTGGATGATCGCTACTTCGACAACCTGTCCGGCCAGCAGGCCTACAAGTGCTTTGCCTGCCGTGTATCCAAGGTGGTTGGCTGAAGGCGTTTCAGCATGAGGGTAGGGCGATCACTCCGTGAGCGCCCGGCTTCGTTCCCGGGCGCTCCATGGCTTTGCTGAGTCTGACCGTTGCAGAGGCCCACGCGGAGCGACGAGTCCTACCTTTCACCCCCTCCCTTCAAAAATCTCTTGGATGATTCGACAGGGTATTCAAGATGGCGTCATGAAAGTCACCTATCTTGGTCATGCCTGCCTACAGGTGGAGATTGCCGGCAAATTCATCCTGATTGATCCCTTCATCAGTCCCAATCCCAAGGCGGGTCACATCGATGTGGATTCGCTCAACGCGGATTACGTGCTGATCACGCATGGGCACGAGGATCATCTCGCGGATGCGGAGTCGATCCTCAAGCGGACCGGCGCCAAGCTGATCTCCAACTTCGAGATCGTTTCCTGGTATGGAAAGAAGGGGGTCGAGAACGCGCATCCGATGAATCATGGTGGTGGATTCTCCTTCGACTTTGGTCGTGTTCACTACATGACGGCGATCCACAGCAGTGTCATGCCGGACGGAGCCTACGGTGGGAATCCGGGAGGCTTTGTGATCGAGTCGACCGAAGGCTGTTTCTACCACTCGGGTGATACGGCCCTGACCTACGACATGAAGCTGATCGGCGAGCGGTTCGACCTGGATTGGGCGGCACTTTGCATCGGGGACAACTTCACCATGGGGCCCATCGACGCCTCAAGGGCGGCGGGCTACGTGCATGTCGACCAGGTGATCGGGATTCACTTCGACACCTTTCCCCCCATTGAGATCGATCACGATGCGGCCATTGAAGCGTTCGCGAAACAGGATGTGAAACTCCTCCTGCTCGAACCGGGTCAGTCCCCGGAGTGGTAATTTGATCATCACCGCTTGGGATTTCGTGATGGCGTCACAAGACATCCAAGAGGGACCATCATCATGAAATCATTTTCAATTGCTGTCATCCCTCCGGGATGACGTTGTTGGAGGGATATCCCCCCGATTATGTCAGCCGCTGTCCCGACTTCAACCACCGGCTACTTGCTTTGATGCCTCCGACATCTTGATGATGGCATTTGGACCTCTGCAGGGAACTCGAACTACTTCTTCAAATAGTCCTTGTTCAACTTCTTGCAGGACCAGAGGAGTCCTCGGGTGACGAGGTCCAGGTAGCGGTCATCGGAGACGGTCTCGTTGTAGTGACCCACCGTGGTGCTGAAGACGCGGGTTCCGTGATACTCATTGGCCCATGCCACGACGGCTTTGGCCTCGGTGGGTTCGCCGGCTTCCTTTTCTCCCTTTTTCTTTCTGGGCTTCTGGATCTGGGTGGCTTCCGCCAGCGCTTTGGTGCCGGGCATGATCTGGACGTTGTTGTAGAGTTCCTCGGGGCCGGTCTTCCAGTCCTTGAGTGTCTTGGTGACGGGATGATTCTTGTCGGAGAAGGTGATGCTCATGGGTTCCTTGGGACCATGTCCGCTGGACTGGAGACCCAGGTAGTCGAACCACATGCTGGCCTCGGTGCCGGGTTTGGTCGGCTCGCGATGGTTGCCCACCCGGTAGCTGTGCATGGCGCAGTGGAGATTGACTCCGGGGATGCCGTTCTTGTGGGGGTGCAGGACACCTTCAACGGTCTTCACGTCGGCCATGGCGGCGGCGCATTCGTCGTGGATCACGACGTCATAGCCCTTGGCGTAGTCTGGATTGCCATAGATGGGCAGGGGAGGATTGGTGGTCTTGTCCGGCGTATGGGCATGATCAACAACAACATGGGCACGCGCCTCAAGGCCCTGCTTCAGGATGTCCTTCTGTGCGACGTAATCATGGCAGCAGCCCCCGGTCACCAGGAGGACGCGAAGGGGGACGACCTTGTCAGCGGCCTGGGATGAGAAG
>CAZKNW010000652.1:0-2470 GCA_964554035.1 uncultured Verrucomicrobiota bacterium | reverse complement strand
TCAACCGCTTCATCGAGTTCCCCGACTTCAACGCCCACGAGTTGTGCGTGATCTTCGGCAGCATGTGCCGTCGACACGACCTCGCCATGACGGGAGACCTGAAGGAGAAGCTCATCCATCACTTCGCACACCAGATCGAGAAGGCGGAGCGCGGCCAGGGAAATGGCAGGATGGTGCGCAACTGCTTTGAGTCCGTGATCCACTCCCAGGCGGAACGGCTTTCCCTGGGAGAAGCCTACGACCCCGAGGCACTGACAATCCTGGAGGCCCAGGACCTCAGGACCGACGCCGAGGCGGACTGGCTTCGATACCGCGAATCCGGGAAATACTACCTTGTGCGGTGTCCCGCCTGCGCGATGGAGTACAAATGGAAGTCGGAGGCCAACCTGCAGAGGGCCGAATGCACGAACTGCGGACAGATCTATGATGCGGAGTTTGGGTATCTTTCCACCGACTAGGCCAGCAGCGCACCCAGCTTTTCAAGGTAGCCAGGCACGGCCTTGAAGGGATCCTCACTCGCTTCGTACTCGAGCACGACATAGCCCTGGTAGTTGGCATCCTTCAGGATGTTGACCAGTCGCTTGAGATCGGTGTGCTTCTTTGCCTCGCCCCGCTTCTGGATCTCCACCTTCACCTGAACATTCACCGCATAGGGGGCGATCTTCGCAAGATCGCCGTAGGGATCGTCGGTCTTGAAGTTGCCGGAGTCGAGGTTCACGCCGAACCAGGGACTTTGGACCGCCTTGATGATGTCGAGCATCGGACCGACCTCCGCAACCAGTCCTCCATGGTTCTCCAGGCCGAGAAAGATCCCCTTCTTTCCCGCATAGTCACAGCACTCCTCGAGCGACTCGATGCAGTTCCTCATCACCACCTTCTCCTCGGCTCCTTTGGGGATGCGGCCTGCAAACACTCGGATATGCGGGGCCCCGATGAGGGCGGCCTTGTCGATCCATCCCTTCACATCGGAAATCTGCTTTGAAAGCTCATCGCCCTTGGGCAGGACAAAGTCATTTCCAACAGCGGTTCCACTCACCTCGATTCCACGAAGGATCGAATGGCGTCGAAGCCCCAGGTAATAGCCGTCCGGAGCATCCCCCGGGAAAAAGTAGCTGGTCAATTCCGCACCCTGACATCCGTGGTCCGCGCAAAAATCCAGGAAGTCCACCATCCCGATCTGCTGGTTCTCAGGAACCGAGGTCTTGCGGTTGCCGCGGTTGTAGTGCCGGAAATAATTCCGAAAGCTATAGGCCGCCAGGCTCAGGTTCATGCGTGAGCCCTGCCGTTTGAGCGGTTCAATGGCGGTGAGGGATCCGGTCGCCAATCCGGCGAGACCAAAGGTCGAGAGTCCGAGGAAGGAACGTCGGGAGGGGAGGTTCATGCCGAAAGGGTAATCAGATCCCCGGCAGGCTGACCAGCCGAGATTGTGGGGCTTTGAAACCAGGTAGACGAAGGGACCCATCCTGCTGTCCAAAGGTATTCCGGGAGCCCCAAACCTCCCCCAAGGCGTGAAAAACGGCGAAATAGCGTCCTTGTGCCCCGGCATTGGGTTGACTTGCCCCCGGTCGATTTCCATGATGTCGCCATGCGAAGAAATCCCGCATTTTTTGTGCTGATTCTGCTGTTGCTGGTGGCCATGCCCCACCGGTCTCCAGCACCCCTGATTTATACTCCCGGCATCGGCTGGACCTACGAGACCGTCTCCAAGAAGGGCAACTGGCATCGTGGCCGCGCCAAGGAACAGATGGAACTGGCCCGAGATGCCATGGAGGAGGAGGACTATAAGCTGGCCCGCAAGGCAGCCGAGAGAACCCTCAAGAACTGGCCCCTTTCCGACTACGCTGCCGAGGCCCAGTACATCAAGGGCCGTTCCTACGAGGAGCTCAAGCGCCCGGAGCGTGCCTTCAAGGAATACCAGAAGATCATCGACAACTATCCCAAGTTTGAAGGCTACGACGAGGTCCTAGAACGCCAGTACGAGATCGCCGGCAAGTTCCTCGATGGACGCTGGTTCCGCCTTTGGGGATACATCCCGGTCTTCCCCTCCATGCAGAAGACGGCCGAGATGTACAAGCAGCTTATCGAGAATGGTCCCTATTCCGATGTCGCCGCGCAGGCATCCCTCAAGGTCGGTGAGGCGCGAGTCAAGAAGAAGGACTACACCGCCGCCGTGAAGGCACTGACCCAGGCAGCCGACCGCTACCATGACCGCGACGAGGTGGCGGCACAGGCCCTCTTCAATGCGGGACTCGCCTACCAGAAGCAGGCCAAGAGCGCCGAGTATGACCAGGACGCCGCGCTACAGGCCATCAATACGATGACCGACTTCGTCGCCCTCTATCCCGAGGACGGGGAAGACCGGGAGACGCTCCTCCGAAACGCCGACACCGCGATGTACCGGGCCAAGGAGCAGGGTCGCGACAACTTCCAGCTCTTCTCCCCGGCCATGGCCGAGAGGGCCCTCGAGCGG
>CAZKNW010000651.1:0-2497 GCA_964554035.1 uncultured Verrucomicrobiota bacterium | reverse complement strand
TCCGGTGCCATCCACGTCCACTTCCAGTCGGATCGTGGTGTGCTTGTCCGACTGGAGTATGACTGATTTCTTGTCGTAGGCGGTCATGAGATAGGGATCGGAAGGTGTGTTGGCCGTGACCTGGGTGTTCTTCCAGGGGCCACCTTCGCCACGTGGTTTACCGAGTTCAGAGGTCATCGACGACACCCGCCCAGACAGCTGCCTTGCCATCCTTGCTGCGAAAGATGCGATCGGTTTGGGTTTTGGTATCCAGTCCTGTGAACAGGAGCAGTCCGTTGTGGGAGCAGAAGTCGTGAACGGCGAGGTTGTGGGTTGAGACGGGACGGATCTTGGCGAGTCCCTGGGCGTTGCGTGCCGGAAGTTCGTAGAAGGTACCGTGCACATTGAGCAGGTCCCTTTCGGTCGCGACCTCGCGGCAGACGCGAGCCATCTGATAGCCGTTCATGGAAGTCTCGATATCAGGGCTCTTCTCAAAGAGGGCGATCTCGTAGACGCGGAAGTAGTCGCTTGTATCGGAAGTGACGCGCAGGTGCTGTGCGGTTACAGGCTCCTTCAGGATGATCTCCCTTTGGCTGCTGGAGTTTCCCTTGATGCTGCCACCGGGAACTGTTTTCCACTCTCCCTCTTCCTTGATCTGAACCTCGAAGCGATCCGCGATGGTGGTGGTGCCGTTCTTCCAACCGGTTATCACCCAGATGCTGCTGAAGGTCTTGGTCGAGCCCAGGTCGAGTTCAACTTCATGGGGTGTCGAACCTTTCGAACCTATCCATCGGCTCTCGTCCGACAGGCTGCCATCCGCGGCGTGGTCCGCCTTGTAGCTTGCATGGGTTGAACTCACTTTGACCGCGGCGCCCAATGCGAGGTTGCTCCTGAGGGAGTCGGCAAGGGTTTCATCCGGTTTGGGCCGTGCTGCGGCAGGAGTTTGATAGCGGCTGTTCTTCGGCAGGCGCCAGCGCTGGCCATCCTCGACAATGATGACAGAGGCCTCATCCACCTCATAGGCCTTGGCAGGTTGATTTACGTTGGAAACCAGTTGGCTGACGGCTGAGGCATCATCGACAGGCACCAATTCCATGCGCTGGTTCAGTTCGTAGTAAGCGGCGTCCTTGCCTGATGCATCCGTGGATGCCACCAGGCCGAGCCGGTCATGGCCTAGGCTACGCATCAGGCCAAACCTTCCGGCTGGTATGTCGGATCCAGCGATACCGGCAAACTGCTCCCCGTTGCTGGGCTTTCTCATGTCCCGGTTCCGGTATTGGAAATTGGCGGTGGTTCCCTTGGATTCCTGCCTTGCCCGGATGCGGATCCATTCCGCCTTCTCGGAGCGATCAAAGAGGATGGAGGCGGAACCTCTGGCAGGAAGGGGGAGACTGCGCAGCTTTCTCCAGTCGCCTTTGCCATTGCGGTCGATCTCCAGATCGAAGGTTACCGCGTGGTCGGACCTGTGGGTCAGGTGGAGTTGGCGGTGATCGTAGCCGGAGAAAAGATAGGGATCGCTCACCTGATCGGCGGCGAGATCATCCCGCAGCCATACTGACCCTCTCCCGATGGCCGGTCCCAGTTGATCGAGCTTGGAGGGTTTCACAAACCAGAGGTTGGAGTTGGACTGCAGGGGGGCGCCGTTCTCGGCCTTGAAGGAACGGGTGTTGTAGAATTCCGCCTTGGCCGAGTCGTCGCACCCAAGGACAATCCGGTCCTTCCAGCGACAGAAGTCTCCGATGACCTTCAGGTAATTGGAACGCGGGGCGATGCCGGCTGAGTTCTCCAATGAGAAGGTGGAGGGGAAGCGCCAGAAGGTTCCGTGCATGGTAGCGAGGAAATCCTTTTCTCCGATCTCACGGATACGCGGCCATTCGGTGTTCCAGCCGTGGGAGCCGTCGTAACTGTGGCTGCCCTTCGGCAGGCGGAAGAAGTGCCATTCCTTGTCCTGGAGCAAACCTAGGACGACGGAACGGGCATCCCAGCCCATGGTCCATACGGGATCAGATTCGGGATTGGAATTTCCATGGATGCCGCCCGGACCGGTGAGTTCCGTGAACTGGTGGCGCCGTACCAGTTGCCAGTCGCCTTTACCAAACCATTGGGCCAGGGCACCTGAGGGAATGGTCGGATCCTTCTTCACATCGGGATGGCGTTCGCCGTTGTTGGCATAGAGCAGTCGACCCTGGCTTGAGTAGAGTCCTTTTCCGTGATAGCCGGGCAGCTTGGTCTGGATGCCGACCTTGGGAGCACTACCATTGCCGTCACGAATGAGGCAGTTCACATCGAGGGTGTTGACGTCCACCTCGTAGAGGCCTTCCTCCATGGTGGCGTAGTAAACCTTGTTCTTGGGATCGAAAAGGTGGCGTGCGTTGCCCGTGAGTCTTCCGAACATTCTTGAGGGCGGGATGACCCGGATGTGACGGTAGGAATCAATCAGGTAGGGGCCGATGAGCAACTGGTTGGATTCCCTGTGGATCATGCGGTTGGCGGGGGTGCCTCCGACGCTTCCTTCGAA
>CAZKNW010000650.1:0-2501 GCA_964554035.1 uncultured Verrucomicrobiota bacterium | reverse complement strand
CACCCGGTCCTTGAAGGAGAGCGTGGGGTAATTGACGGTATCGTTCTTGATCCAGAGCTCGCGGATTCCCAGCCGCTTGGCCAGGCGATCAGCCTTCACCAGCGGGGTGAAGCCCACCTGCAGACCAACGGTAGGTTCCTTGGAGACAGGAAGCAGCTCCCGGTAACGCCACATGCTCTGTGGCCGGGACAGGATCTTCTCGCGGCTGATCGTCTTTCCGATCCTGGCGTAATCGTAATCGACCTCGAGCGGGCCGAAATCGAATTCGCAGACGTGCCGGGCTGAGAGATCATACTCACTGCCACACTCGCGGCACTTCAGCGACTTCATGAAACCTTGCGTTTTGGACATGTTCTTAATGGGTTGACTGACAAACACGCATTCGGGGCAAAAAAAAGCCCCATCTCAAACGATGAGAAGGGGACACCAAGGCCTTGCGCTGTCTTCTCATCTATCCCGGATACCCGGGCAGGATTTGGCACCTGGGCGTCAGACTGCGCGTACTGACCGGTTGCCGTGGCTTCAAAGGGCCTGTCCCTCTGCCACTCTTCATGAGACTCGCCAATGCTTTCGCATCAACGAATGCCGATACATTGATAACAACGTATCGGCATGTCAAAGCGTTTTTTCAACCCTCGATCTGGGACTTGTACTGCTCGGGCTTCAGTAGCGAATCAAAGTTTTCACCCTCCGCCAGCTTGATTCGGAAGAACCAGCCATCGCCAAAGGCATCTTCGTTGACTCGCTCCGGGTTGTCCGGAAGGTCCTCGTTGACCTCAATGACCTCGCCGGCCACCGGGGCATAGATGTCACTGGCAGTCTTGACCGATTCCACCACCGCACAGGCATCGCCCTGTTGCAGGAGCCTGCCTATTTCAGGCAGTTCGATGTAGACGAGTTCGGTCAGCTCCTCCTGGGCATGGTCGGTGATGCCGACGGTTACCGTGCCGTCTTCCTCGTCACGAATCCACTCGTGGGACTCGGTGTAAAAGAGATCCTCTGGGACGTTGTCACTCATACGTCCCGAACTTCTCCAGTCCTGCGATTTAGGTCAAGCGGGTTTGCGGTAAAGAGGCTTGGAAACCACCTCGGCCGGAAAGCGCCTGCCACGAATCTCGACCTCGATGGCTGTGCCTTTTTTGGCAAAGTCGATGTCCAGAAGGGCCATTCCCACCCCTTCCTTCAGGCTCGGGCTCCGTGTACCACTGGTCACATGCCCGATTTGGGCGGCACCCTCCCCGGTGGACCAGACGGGATAGTGTTCCCGCGGAGGCGCTGCCTTTCCAGTCATGCGAAACGCGACAACCCGCTTCTTCAGACCCTCGGCCTTCTGCTTCCTGAGAGCCTCCCTGCCGATGAAATCACATTCCTTGTCCACCGAGACAAAGAATCCAAGGCCTGCCTCGAGCGGGGAGATGTCCAGGGACAGCTCATGACCATAAAGCGGATAGCAGACCTCCGTCCGCAAGGTATCCCTCGCACCCAGGCCACAGGGAATGAGCCCCTGTCCGGCACCCGCCTTCAGCGTCGCCTCCCATAGGGCGACGACATCCTCGTTCGAACAGAAAAACTCAAAGCCATCCTCTCCCGTGTAGCCGGTCCGTGAAACCCAGACCTCTCCCCCGCCCTGGAAGGAACAGGTGTAGAGGTCGTTCTTCTTGAGGCCGGATGCCCCCTCGAAGATCTCATCCACAAAGCGGACCGCGTTGGGACCCTGCAAGGCCAGTCCCGACATGAAGTCGGACTGGTTGGTCAGGCGCACCTCGCCCCCCTTCCAGGAAGCATGAAGTCCTTGAAAATGTTCCCAGTCCTCAGAGATTCGCGAGGCATTGACGATGAGCAACCAGCGATCGCCGCTGATCTTGTAGAGATAAAGGTCATCAACCGTGCCGGCGGACTCCGTCAGGAGATGGGCGTATTGTCCCTGTCCCGGAAGAAGCTTCGAGACATCATTGGAGACCGCGTGGTTGAGAAAGGCCTCGGCTCCCTCGCCCTCCAGGAAGAACTCCCCCATGTGGGAGATGTCAAAGAGTCCTGCAGCTTCCCTGACAGCCTGGTGTTCCTCATTGATTCCCGAGTACTGGACCGGCATCTCCCAACCTCCGAATTCAACAATCCGGGCATCGAGCTTCTGGTGGGATTCGTAAAGCGGGGTCCGCTTGAGCGCTGCAGTCATAAGCGGAGGATGATAGCGCGGGTGGGAACGGAGTCCAATCCCGGTATCCGGGCAGGCATACAAAAAAAAGAAAGCGGCCACCTTTCGATGACCGCTTTCCCTAAAGAATCTGAAAGGGACGATTACTCGGCCTTCTTCTTCTTGCCCTTTCCTTCACCCTTGGCTTCGCCGCCCTTGCCCTGACGGGCCTTGGCTGCCTCAGCGCGGTGCTTCTGGAACTGCTTGAACTGCTCTTCAGAGAGGATCTCCTTCAGCTTCTTGTCGAGGCTGCCATTGATTTCCTTCATCTTGGCCGCGCGCTCCTTCTTGTCCTCGATGTCCTTGA
>CAZKNW010000649.1:0-2515 GCA_964554035.1 uncultured Verrucomicrobiota bacterium | reverse complement strand
CAAGAGCAAGGACGAGAATTTCAACCTTTTGGCCAAGGTGGATGGACGTATTCCTCCCACTCCCAATCATTTTTCGATCGTTGATTATCCCAATGCCATGGAGAAGGAACCCAATGATTCCCTCGCGGAAGGCCCCGTCATTGATGCACAGCTTCCCATCGCCCTCAACGGTATCCTTGAGAAGCCTTCCGACATCGACTGCTTCCGCGTGAAGGCGAAGAAGGGACAAGACCTGCACGTTTACGTTCGTGGCCGTGCGATCGGTTCCCCGATCGACCCTGTCATCAACATCTATGATGAAAAGGGCAAGCGCCTGACTGGCAATGATGACTCGGGTGGTCCTGACAGCTACGTCCGTTTCAATGTCCCAGCGGATGGTGTCTACGTTTTCCGCGTGAATGATCACATGAACCGTGGTGGAGCTGATCATGTCTACCGGATTGAGTTCGAGGACCGTGTTCCCTCCTGTGTGTTGAGCATTCCCCAAGTGGCCCGTCGCGACTCACAGAACCGTCAGGCCATGGCTGTTCCACGTGGTGGCCGCTTCGTGACCCTGATGAATGTCCGGCGTGAGAACGGCCTGAGGGGTGACGTGAAGCTGAAGGTGGACGGATTGCCGAAGGGCGTGACCATCGATGCTGATGTGATCGAGGGAAACACCTCCACCTTCCCGGTTGTCTTCAAGGCTTCCGAGGATGCCCCCATCGGGGCAGCCATGACGGTTCCCCAGATTCTTGCTGTCGAGAAGGAGGGTGAGAAGGCCCTTTCAGCCGGTGGTTACCGCCAGACGGTGGATCTCGTGCATTCCAGCCCCAACTCGACCGTTTACAAGACGGTGGACCTCGACAAGTTGTCCGTCGTGGTCACGGAGGAGCTTCCCTTCAAGATCAACCTGGTGCAGCCAAAGGCTCCTGTTCCTCAGTACGGTTACTCCAACCTGAAGGTGCAGATCGAGAAGAAGGAAGGCTGGGATGAGACGGTTTATGTCTACCTGCCATATCGGTCGTCGGGAGTCAGCGGTCATTCCCGCATCACGATTCCCAAGGGCAAGAGCGAAGGCCTCTATCCGATCAATACCCGCTACAATTCCGCGGTCGGAGACTGGAAGCACTGTGTTTACGGTTTTGCGAAGGTGGGTGACGGCAACGCCTGGACCGGGTCGGACCTGGTGACGCTGAAGGTGGTTCCTCGTTATCTATACGGAAAGTTCGAAACGGCTTCTGTGGAACAGGGGCAGTCGGTCAAGGTGACCTGCAAGTTGATCCAGAAGGAGGCCTTCGACGGAAAGGCCAAGCTGACCCTTTACGGACTTCCCTCCCATGCGACTGCTGAAGTGGTCGAGATTGACAAGGAATCCAAGGAGGCAGTCTTCGAGGTAAAGACCACGGAGAAGACGCCGATTGGGGCCCACAAGCGGCTTTACTGCAAGATTGGCTTCCAGGTTGAAGGGGAAGACGTCGACCAGATGGTGGCCACGTCGGGCCGCCTGATCGTCAACAAGCCGAAGGCAGAGACCGCTTCTTCGAATGCGAAGACGGTGGCATCGGTCAAATAACCTTTCAAAGCATTCCAAGATGAAAAAGAACATGATCAAATTCCTGGGAATCCTTTCGATCCTTGCGCTGGCCCTGCCAGCCCAGGCATCCAACAAGGTCCTGAAGGACGTCAGGATCTATCCTTCCGAGGTCAAGCTGAGCACCAGTCGGGATTTTCAGTCCCTGGTGCTGCAGGCCATCTATGAGGATGGAGTGACGGAAGATGTCTCCGCCAAGGCGCAATACCAGTTTGAGAACCCAGAGCTGGTGCGCTTCGAGAATCATACCGTCTTTCCTGCCAAGGATGGATCGACGAAGCTGAAGATCTCCTTTGCGGACCGCAACCTTGAGGTCCCTGTTGCCATTGAAAAGGCAGGGGAAGAGCGTCCGGTCAGCTTTCGACTGGATGTCATGCCGGTCTTCATGAAATCCGGCTGCAACTCGGGAACCTGTCATGGTGCCTCGCGCGGCAAGGATGGATTCCGGCTCTCCCTGTTTGGCTTCGATCCGGCTGGAGACTACGACCGGCTCACCCGGGAATACATCGGGCGTCGTGTGAATCTTGCGCTTCCCGAGGACAGCCTGATGCTGACCAAGGCGGTTGGCTCGGTCCAGCACACGGGAGGAACGCTCTTCGACAAGGATTCCAAATACTACGAGTCGCTTCTTCGCTGGCTCAAGGCGGGAGTGCCTGACGATCCCAAGGACGTCGCCAAGCCCATTTCACTCGAGGTGTATCCCAAGAGCGTGGTGATGGAGGGTGCCGGTACCCAGCAGAGGCTGACCGTTCGTGCCAAGTATTCCGATGGAACCGACCGGGACGTGACCGCGCTGACGGCTTTCGTCTCCAACAATGACGTTTCCGTTGAGGTGAGCAAGGAAGGTGTGATGACCGCGGCTGAGCGCGGCGAGGCCTTCGTCATGGCCCGTTTCGAGACCTTTACCGAGGGTGTCCAGGCCCTTGTGATTCCTTCCAATCT
>CAZKNW010000648.1:0-2524 GCA_964554035.1 uncultured Verrucomicrobiota bacterium | reverse complement strand
TGGAAACCCCCAGGGGGACCTTTCTGGCGACCACTTTCACATCCCCGGCCTACGAGCCGATCCTGAAGAAAAGGAAGGAGTCCGGTCGAGACATGACCATGTGGGATGCCGTTCACGAGAGGATTCCTGAGGAAGAGCGCAGGAAGGAGCTGGGACAGTGGATCATCCGGTCCGTGGATGGGGGAATCACCTGGTCATCGCGCTACTCGAGCATCGTCAACAGTCCTCATGGCCCGATCCAGCTTTCAGATGGTCGGCTGCTCTATCCCGGAAAGGAGCTGTGGGCCGCGAACCCCTGGGTTGGAATGTCCGAGTCGGATGACGATGGAGTAACCTGGAAGCGTGGAGCCGCGCTCCCGACCCGCAAGGGGGATGACCATCGGGCCTATCATGAGCTTCATGGGGTCGAGGCCAAGGGAGGACGCATCATCGTCCATGTTCGGAATCATAATCCGACCCACAACCGCGAGACCCTTCAATCCGAGTCACTGGATGGTGGCAAGACCTGGTCGGAGCCGCACTCGATCGGCGTCTGGGGACTGCCTTCCCACCTGCTTCGTCTCAGGGATGGCCGCCTCCTGATGAGCTATGGCTATCGGCGCAAGCCCTATGGAAACCAGATCCGTGTCAGTGAAGACGATGGAAAGACCTGGTCCGCACCTGCTGGTGTTTCGGAGGATGGGATCGGTGGTGACCTGGGTTATCCATCGACCGCTGAGCTGGCGGACGGGCGCCTGGTGACGGTCTGGTATGAGAAGATGCAAGGTTCGGCCAAGGCAGTCCTGAGGCAAGCCATCTGGCGCCTTGTTTGAATGGGTTCCGGTGACTTGCGGTGAACTTTGGAGAGGGGTAGTTTCCGCGGATGTATTCCCGTTTTGCTGTTTTTTTGATCCTGGTCGGGATTGGTCTTGCTCCCCTGCAGTCTCAGACTCATTCGGATGTCCTTCGCGAAGGGGTTTCCCATGTGGATGTCGGCGGAACGCCGGGGCCGCTGCTTGTCTTCGGCAGAACCGCCTTTTTGGTGGGCTCGGCGTCGGATTCCGGTCACAGACTGCCCCTGGTTGCCGGGGCGGTCTATGGAAGGGGCAGGGTCGTGGCCTTCGGACATGATGGATTCCTTTCCACCGGCTCCGTTGGCATGGCGGATACCGGGCGTCTCGTGCTCAATGCCTTGAAATGGTGTGGGGCAGGAAAAGCCGGTGCCATCGGGCTTTTCAACAAGGGAGATCGCCTGAAGGAGTTCATGGACCAGAACAAGGTGGCTACCAAGTCGATGCGAAAGCTGGATTTTTCCGGAGTCTCCGTGATGGTGGTGTCCTCGCATGGACTGAAGGATGACGAGATCGCCGCGCTACAACGGTTCGTGCACGATGGAGGCGGCCTTTTGGTGGGTGGCCTTGGATGGGGCTGGAAGCAGGTCAATAGAGGCAAGGACCTGAAGATGGATCATCCCGGAAACAAGCTGCTGGTTTCGATGGGGCTGGCCATCTGTGATGGGACGCTATCGAGGGATTCAGGCAAGGGCTTTGATTTCAGTCGTGATCCAGGTGTTTACGAGCACGCATTGCCCTGCCTGTCGGCAGCGATGACGCAGGCCGGAAGTCAGCCGGTGATCAAGAGAAGCGATCTCGGCCAGGTCTCGAGGATGTTGATGCTCGCCATTCAGAATCTGCCTCCCTATGACCGGACCTTCTTTCCGAATCTCCAGAAGCTGGCAGCCTTGGGGGCAAGGAAGGGGATACCCACCCAGGATACGCCGGTGAGGGAATCCGACATCGCTGCGAGGTTGGCGGTGGTGATGAACCACAACATTATTTCCGACCTGCCTGCGGGCAAGATCCGCGCTCATGCTGCAGGCGAATCCTTCCCGGGAGAGGTTCCAGCGAAGGCGAACAGGGTCACCCGCGAGGTGGAGATCAATACCTCGGTTCATGGCTGGCACAGCACGGGGCTGTATGCAGCAGCAGGGGACCTGGTTGAGGTTTCCCTCGTCTCCGGCACCGTTCCGAAGGGAACAAGGATCCGGATTGGTTGCCATTCAGACCGGATCTGGCACAAGGACATCTTCAGACGCTGGCCGGAAATTTCCAACTCCTTCGAGATGACGGGAAACCGTACCGAGGTGGCCAACGCCTTTGGTGGACTGCTCTATGTCCAGCTTCCCAACAACCCGCCAGCGACGACCTTCAAGCTGAGATTCAGGAATGCCGTGGAAGCTCCCTACTACGTGCATGGGGAAACTTCCGTTCAGGACTGGGTGAAGACGCTGCGCAATGCCCCGGCACCCTGGGCGGAAATGGAATGCGAACGGGTGATCATCTCGGTGCCTTCTTCTGTCGTTCGAAAGCTGGACCGTCCTGACCAGTTGATGGATGTCTGGACCGCCATTCTGGATCACTGCGCCGATCTGGCTTCGATTCCTCGCGAACGGAAGCGTCCTGAGAGGATGGTGCCGGACATCCAGATCTCAGCGGGCTACATGCATTCTGGATATCCCATCATGACCCAGATGGACCAGATCCGG
>CAZKNW010000647.1:0-2533 GCA_964554035.1 uncultured Verrucomicrobiota bacterium | reverse complement strand
ACCCTGGAGGACGTTGATTACGTCTGCAATTACATCTAAAACGGCGGAAAAAAAGAGGATTTCCTGGATCGCTTTGAAGGGTCCTTCTCGCCCGGCTTCGATCCGGACGAACATCTGAAGGCCGTGGGCGTGGCCAACCAGACCACCATGCTTCGCGGTGAGACCGAGGAGGTTCAGCGTCGCATCAAGGCCTCCATTGCCAAGCGCTATGGCCAAGACACCTTCGAAGGGCATTTCCGCTTCTTTGACACGATTTGCGGTGCGACCCAGGAGCGTCAGGACGCGCTGGTCAAGCTGCTCAAGGAGCCCATGGACCTCCTGCTGGTGGTGGGTGGATACAACTCCTCCAACACTTCGCACCTGGCGGAAATGGGTGAGGCGGTGCTTCCCACCTACTTCATCAAGAACGCCGCGAAGATGATCTCCGGCGAGAAGATCTCGCACTACAACCAGCACACCAAGGAAGAGGTCTTCACGGACAACTGGCTTCCCGAGGGTGAGCTTACGGTCGGGGTCACGGCGGGCGCCTCCTGCCCGAACAACCTGATCGAGGATGCCATCCGCAGACTCTTTGAACTCAAGGGTGTCACGGTGACCGAGCTGCTGCCTTCGGTGGACTAGCACCGGGGCAGGGCCCTCCAGGCGCCTTTGTCATCGCCATGCCACGCACCCGTCAGGAACTCGAGGCGCTCGAACGCCAGACGCTTGCTCCCTATGCGCAGTTGTCCTCGGAATCCCGTGGACGGCAGCATCAGGAGGAACCGCCGGACTGGCGTTCTGAATACCAGCGTGACCGGGACCGCATCATTCATTCCCGTGCTTTCCGCAGGCTGGAGTACAAGACCCAGGTCTTCCTGAACGGGACCGGGGATCATCTCCGTACACGGCTCACCCATACCATGGAGGTGGCCGCCATCACCCGGAACATCTCCCAGGCATTGAGGCTGAATGTCGACCTCGCCGAAGCCATCGCCCTGGCACACGACCTCGGGCATCCCCCCTTTGGGCACAAGGGTGAAACCGCCCTAAACGAGCTGATGAAGGATCACGGGGGCTTCGAGCACAACCAGCACAGCCTCCGGATCGTGGAGCTTCTTGAGCGCAAGTATCCGGGTTTTGAAGGACTGAACCTCACTTGGGAAACGCGCGAGGGGCTCGTGAAGCACTTCACCGCCTACGATCACCCGGGCAAGCGCGAGGGCTTTGACGCACGCAATGCATCTCTTGAGGCCCAAGTGGCCAATCTTTCCGACGAGATCGCCTACTACAGCCATGATCTGGATGATGGGCTGGATTCGAACCTGCTTTCAGAGATGGAATTGAGGAAAAATGTGGGCATCTGGTCCAACGCCTCGCGTTCCGTGAAGAGAAAGCACGGCGATCTTCCTGAGGAAAGCCGTCGCTATTTTACCATACGCTGCATCATCGACATGCAGGTCAAGGACGTGGTGAGGAATGCGGAACTGGCCATTGCCGAGTCAGGGGTTAAGTCCTCGGATGAAGTCAGGCTCCAGGAAAGGGGATTGGTCAACTACAGCGAAAAGCGCAGGCTCCAGAACCTGGAGATGCGGGACTACCTCTACGAGAACCTCTACTACAATCCCGAGGTCCATGAACCAAACCTCAGGGGCATCTCCATGCTCAAGGACCTGTTTCACCATTGCCTGAAGCACAGGAAGGAGATTGGGGAGCAAAACCGCAAGCGTGCCCGGAAAATTGGGTGGCATCGGGCAGTTTGTGATTACCTGGCAGGGATGACCGATCTGCACGTCCAAAGGGAGCATCGGCGTATTTTTGGGCAGTAAAATCAGCCGCCTTCCCCTCTTTGAGTCCATTTTAGGACAACGAAGTTGCAAATGGCTCATCACAAGGATGATTCATCCAAATTCAATGACGGGGATCAATCGATCCGGAAGAAAAAATATTAATCCTATAAGTAGTTATAAATAGGTGACTTACAATCATTTTTGTGAGAGAGATCCAAAATACTTCTAAAGTTTTTGGCTTTTGTGCCTTTACCCCCTTGTCCCATTCCTTTACACCCTTCCTTGCTTGTCAACAACGGTTTCGTAGACCGCATACTTGGGATGAAAAAACTAAAAAGCGCTGAGCTCAAATCTCGGCGGAACTTCCTCAAAGGATTGGCCAAGAAATCAACAATACCTGCTGTTGTTGTGTAAGGCATGCACAAGAGTGCACCCCCTCTTTTTGCCCGCGAGCCGATCTAAGCCCTCGGCCTTATCCTCATGGCTCGCTCTTCCCAGTTTGCCCGGTTCCACCGGGTGCAGGTGATCCTTTGGGTCATCGGGCAGTCGGGTCGGTTTCCCTCTTTCCCTTTCCATGTGAACTCATGAAACACCTCCGTAAACTCCTGGTTTCGACGGTTGCGGGACTTTGTGGCGTTTCCGGACTGCAGGCAGCAGTCGTTGGAAGCGGTCTCAATGCCTACGGCCAGCTGGACATTCCAGCCGAACTTTCCTCCGCCACCATCACGGCCATCGACGCTGGACAGCAGCACGTCGTGGCTCTGCTC
>CAZKNW010000646.1:0-2537 GCA_964554035.1 uncultured Verrucomicrobiota bacterium | reverse complement strand
ATCGGGGTATCCGGCACGGCCAGTACGGGCGTGGTTGGAGCAGATCAGATTGCGAGGCGTCCCCTGTTTCGCTCCGGTGAGGTCCTTGAGACCGTTCCCGGCCTCATCGTCACCCAGCACAGTGGTGGCGGTAAGGCCAACCAGTACTTCCTCCGGGGATTCAATCTTGACCATGGAACCGACCTGTCGGTGAACTTCGAGGGGATGCCCTTCAATCAGCGCACCCACGGGCACGGACAGGGTTACATCGACCTGAATCCCCTCATTCCGGAACTGCTGCAGACCGTGAACTTCCGGAAAGGCCCCTACTACGCCGACGTCGGCGACTTCGGAACCGCCGGTCAGGTGGACCTCAAATACAAGGACCGACTCGAGAGAGGTATCGCCAGGCTGGAAGGAGGCATGTTCAACTACCAGCGTGCCCTCGTCGCGGACTCCCTGGAACTGGGTGAAGGAAACCTTCTGCTCGGCGGGGAATACATTCACGACGATGGACCTTGGGTGAATGACAACGGCCTCCACAAGGTGAACTCGCTGATCCGCTACTCGCGCGGCGATGATTCCCAAGGCTACAGCATCAACGCCATGGGCTACTGGAGTGACTGGAACTCGACCGACCAGATCCCGGAACGCGCCGTGGCCACCGGACTGGTGGACCGGTTGGGAACCATTGATCCGACCGTGGGAGGCACCGCCTACCGCCTCAGTCTCAATGGAGAATGGCACAAGGCACACGGGACCGGGCGGACACTTGCCCGCGCCTACATCGCCTACTCCGACCTCGACCTCTTCTCGAACTTCTCCTACTTCGAAGGCGACCCCGTCAATGGCGACCAGTTCCATCAGGAAGACAAGAGAATCACCACCGGCTTTGAATTGAGGCACCGCCTTTCCACCGATTGGAACCACCGCGAATGGGTTCATTCCATGGGGTTGCAGTCGCGAGCAGACATCATCGACAACGGACTCTTCAACACCATCGCCAAAAGAAGGATTGGCACGGTTCGCTCCGACGACGTGTTCGAGTTCTCGATCGGGCCCTTTTACGAACTCGAAACGGAATGGAACCCCTGGTTCCGAACCATCGCGGGCGTCCGCGGAGATGCCTTCCTGTTCGATGTCGAAAGCGACAATGCGATCAATTCCGGCTCGGAGTCCGACTTCATCGCAAGCCCGAAACTTGGGCTGATCTTTGGCCCATGGAAGAAGACGGAGATCTACGTCAATGGTGGCCTTGGCTTTCACAGCAATGACGGACGGGGTACCACGCTCAGGGATGATCCCTCCACTGCGGCCCTGAACGACGGAACGCCGGTGGATCCACTGGTTCGCCAGATTGGCGCCGAACTGGGTGTGCGCACCCTGGCCTTCGAGGGACTCCAGAGCACCCTGGCCTTCTGGTATCTGGACAGTGATTCCGAACTGCTCTTCGTCGGAGACGCCGGCAACACCGAACCCACCGGAAGCACCGAGCGATTCGGTGTCGAGTTCGCCAACTACTACACGCTCAACGATTGGATGACCCTCGACCTGGACGTCGCCTGGTCCCATGCGCGCTTCAAGGCCAACCCTCCCGGCACCACTGGAGCCCGGATCCCCAACTCACTGGAGTGGGTCATGAACACCGGAATCTCCGTCGACAATGGTGAGAAATGGTTTGGTGCGCTACGGGCCCGCTACTTCGGATCTGGCCCGTTGAGCGAGGACAATTCCATCCGTTCAAAACCGGCATTGAGAATGGAGCTTCAGGCTGGCTATCGCTTCTCCAAAAACTGGTCACTCGAAGCCACCATCTTCAACCTCCTGAACCGGAAGGACCACGACATCTCCTACTACTATTCATCACGTCTGGCCACCGATCCGGTGGGCCCCGGAATCGACGATCGCCATTTTCATCCGGTGGAACCCCTTGGTGTCAGGGCTGCATTGACGGGTCGGTTCTGATCGAAAGCGATTCAGGGGAAGTGATCCAACTCACATTGGATTCTACAAACCTCCGGTAGAATCGCTTGTCAAAGCGATCACTTCCCTACCCGGCCCAACCTTCCAGGTAGGCATTGATCAAGACAGGAAGATCATCGCTGTAGCCTCCTTCCAGGACTGAAAAGGCAGGCACCTTGGATTCGCGGATCATTTCACCCATCCACTTGAAGTCCTCGTCCAGCAGGGTCATCTGGGCGAGCGGATCGCGGGCATAGGCATCGACCCCTGCCGAGACACCAATGACATCCGGTTTCTGGCTGAGGAGATCCTGGAAGGCTCGCTTGATGACCTTCCGGTATTCCCAGCGATCGAGTCCGGGTGACACCGGGTAATTGAAACAGTTTTTTCCCACGTTCTCGGATCCCGTTCCGGGATAACAGGGATGTTGATGAATCGAGTAGAAGGCCATTCCCTTTTCATCCTTCAGGATGGCCTCGGTGCCATTGCCATGATGAACGTCGAAGTCGAAGACACAGACCTTCCCGGCGCCCTGCTCGCGTGCCTCAAGAGCCGCGATGGCGATGGCATTGAAATAACAAAAGCCCATGGCCCTG
>CAZKNW010000645.1:0-2546 GCA_964554035.1 uncultured Verrucomicrobiota bacterium | reverse complement strand
TTTCTGGAGGTGGAACACGGATGAGAAGTATCGGACCAACATGCGTGCCTACCTGCGCATGGTGAGCGGTATCGACAATGCGATCGGGCGGTTTCTCAAAGCGCTGGAGGAACAGGGGCTCGCGGAGAATACGATCATCGTTTATTCGGCGGACAATGGTTACCACATGGGAAACCGGGGGTTCGCAGGCAAGTGGTCTCACTATGAGGAGTCCCTTCGCGTGCCGCTGATCATTCATGATCCACGGGTCGCGAAGAAGCAGCGGGGGCAGGTGACGGATGCGTTGGCGTTGAACCTGGATCTTCCTGCCACCTTTCTGGACTGGGCAGGGGTTGACGTGCCGAAGCGGTATCAGGGGCACAGTCTCAAGCCGGTGGTTGAGAAGGGGAAGCCATCGGACTGGCGCACAGAGACCTTTCATGAACATTTTGCGGTTCGAAACCGCATTCCCGCATTCGAGGGATTGCGAAATGAGAATTTCAAATACGTCCGCTATTTCGATCATGGGAACTACGAGTTCCTGCACGACCTGAAGAAGGACCCGGATGAGTTGAAGAATCTCGCTGGGAATCCGAAGTATGCAAAGGTACTGAAGGAGATGAGGGAGCGTACGGACAAGAGGGTCAAGGAAGTGGGCGGTCCCTTGGATCCTCTGGACAAGCCTTTCACTGCGTCTACGCCACCACATCCCGTGGCATCGGCTGAAGTTTCGAACAGGCCAGGCAAGGATGGTTTCGTGAATCTTCTGGGTGGCGGCAACCGGATTCGTGGTTGGGAGGGGGATCCCAAGTATTGGTCCCTCAAGAATGGTGTGCTGACGGGAGTGACCGATGGCTCCCTGAAAATGAACCGGTTCATCAGCTGGAAGGGATCGACCATCAGGAACTTCGATTTGCGTGTGAAGGTCAGGGTCACCAAGGGTGGCAACAGCGGCATTCAATACCGCGGCACCTCGAGACCGGATCTGGGGTTGGACGTCGTGACCGGTTACCAGTGCGATGTCGTGGCGAACAACCCGAACTACAACGGCATGCTCTACGAGGAAAAGGGACGCCGGATCCTGTCCCACACCGGGGAGAAGGTGATTGTCGATGAGGAGGGCCGACCATGGGTGGTTGGCAAGATGCCGGTGAAGGAGTTTGCCTCAGACGAGTGGCATGACTACCGCGTGCTGGTGCAGGGGAATCACCATGAGCACTGGATCGATGGCCACAAGACCGCGGACCTCATCGACTTCGATGAGAATGGTCGCGCCCTTGAGGGTGTCCTTGCCGTTCAGGTCCACGTGGGTCCAGCCATGAAGATTGAGTACAAGGATTTTCTCATCAAGCACCTACCGGATGACATGCCCTTGTTGAAGCCTGCCGATCACCCGATTCCAGCCGATGCCTACGGTGTCAAACCCCAGGGCCGTCTTCCCAAGGGTTGGAAGGCACCGATCTACGGGGAGCGTTAGTCCGCAAGTCGAGACAACGATGGGAAATGCCGGGTCTAGCGGAATGGGAGTGTCCATCTGGCGCTATCTGGCGGTCTTTCTCAACGGCCTTTGGCTCGGTGGCTTCACCATTTACACCGCAGTGGTCCTTCGAGTCGGTGGGAAGATTGTGGGTGGACTGTAACAGGGATACATCACGCAGGCCGTCACCGGTAAGTTGCACTGGATTGCCCTCGTGATGGCGATGGCCATCCTGCTCGACACGACGCTTCATCGTAGGTGGGTTTCTAAAAAGGTGGTGAGGCTTCGTTGGGGAATTGGCGTGGGGATGTTGGTGGTGTTGGGCTTTCTCTTCCCAATTCACGCCGAGCTTAGTTCACTGATGGACGGCGTGGGCTTTGTGAAGCCCGATCCCGAGGTGTTCCAGCCGCTGCATGGACGCTATCAGTCCATCGTGACCCTCATCTGGCTGGGCGCCATGGTGGACCTGGGGCTGATGTTGCATTGCCACCGTAAGGGGGAGTGAGTCAGATTTCGTGCGCTCCTTCAGAGCGCTTTCTCTATCTCAATCATTCACCCCGGATTTCATCCGGTGCTACACGCGTTGGCTTTTCCAGAGCCGATGAAATTGGGATGCTTTGCAAATCAGCGATTGGGTTGAGAACTCCGGTCCCTGGGCAGAATGTTGAACCACGGAGTGGCAAATGCGTTTAGCCCGTTGGTGGAATGAAATGGAACCCCGGGTATTGAACCATAAGCCATTCTCGCTCTGAAGGAGCGAACGATCAGTCGTTTGCCAGCGGCCCGCGTGCGCTCCTTCAGAGCGCTTTCCACTGTCTGCTATCAACCCGGATTTTATCCGGGGCTACATGCGTCGGCTCTTTCAGAGCCACTCTTGAACGGGCTGTTAAGCGAAAGCTACTCGTATTTGAACTGCACGGTGCAGGTGGCGTTCTTTTCGCTGATGGCTCTCACCCAGTAGGCACTGTAGCCTTCTGGAAAGGTGTGCTGCAGGGTTTGGCCCGCCTGCAGTTGAAAGTCCTGGTAGGGAATCCACAGGCCGGTGCCATCCACATCCACTTCCAGGGTGATGGTCGTGTTGCGGTCGCCC
>CAZKNW010000644.1:0-2565 GCA_964554035.1 uncultured Verrucomicrobiota bacterium | reverse complement strand
GCTCAACCTCATCCAGTACATCAAGGACCTCGCATCGGAGCAAAAGGAAATCGATCTTCAGTCCGAGGTGCAGGTCATCGGTGTGGATCATGTCCTCAGCATGCATCGGGAGATGGAGGAGGATTGTGAAAGGGAGGTATCCCGATGACCGGAACACAAGCCGTCTCGGATCACTATCAATGGACCGGTGGGGAGACTGTCGGGGTGTTCCTGGGGGGTCCCTCGGCAGAGAGGGAGGTTTCGCTCAGGTCAGGTGCGGCCGTGGCCGAGGCCTTTCGTCAAAGGGGTAATGAGGTCCTCCTGCTCGATCCTCGTGACCGATCCCTCAATCTCGGTTCGCGCATCGATGTCGCCTTCCTCGCCCTGCATGGTGAATTTGGTGAGGACGGACAGATTCAATCGCTCCTAGAAAGGGAGCGCATTCCCTATACCGGATGCGACAGCTACTATAGCCAGGTCGCCATTGACAAGGCAGCGAGCAAGGAGTGTTTCGTGAGGCAGGGTCTCCCTACGCCGAAATGGACCTTGATCGACAGCCTTGATGCATCCCTGCCGGAAGCGCTTTCGCTTCCCGTCATCGTCAAACCCAATGAACAGGGCTCGACCATTGGTCTTCAGATAGTGAGGTCCCCTGAAGAGTGGCAGCCCGCCCTTGAAGCGGCCTTCCAGCATGGGGAGCGCCAGGTGGTTGAGGAGATGGTCTCCGGAAGGGAGCTGACCGTCGGTATCCTCGATGGTTTGTCGTTGCCTGTCGTTGAGATTTGTCCCAAGCAGGGAATCTACGACTACTCAAACAAATACACGAAGGGGGCCTGTCGTTACTTCTGTCCGGCTGAACTCCCGCAGGATCTGACAGGCAAGATCCAGGAGGTTGCATTGGCTGCCTTCCAGTCCATTGGGGAAGGCCCCTACGGACGGGTGGACATCATCCTTGCCGAGGATGCCACTCCCTACCTGCTCGAGGTCAACACATTGCCGGGAATGACCGAGACCAGCCTGTTGCCGATGGCTGCGGCCGCATTGGGAATCAGTTTTCAGGATCTTTGCATCCGCCTTGCCGAGCTGGCGATGGACCGCTTCACACAAAATCCCGGTTGAATTGGAAGTCATGGGCGTTTTCAACAAGAAGACCAATCAGAAGAAGCGTGGTGAATCACGGCTTCTCGATGTCAATGCCACGACGGAACAGTTGTGGCGTCGCCGTCGCCGCCTGATGTTCCGGCTGGCGGCGATCAGCATCCTGATGATCTCCCTTGCTGCGGGCTGGCGTTTCGGGTGGCCGGTGTTGAAGAACCGCATGGTTCAGCATCGCTTCTTCAAGATTGCCAAGATCGAGATCAACACAAATGGAGGGCTCACCTATGAGCGCCTGCTCCAGATTTCGGGGATCACGACCGCGGACAACCTCTACGACATCAACCTTCCGCGGATCCAGTCCCGACTTGAAAGTGAGCCAGCCATCCGGTCCGCGACCCTCATGAAGGCCTATCCGGGTGCCCTGAAGCTACGTGTGCGTGAGCGTATTCCCGTTGCAAGGGTGGAGATGATCTTTCCGTTCCTGCATGAAGGTGTGTCCCCATTCCGGGACTACCAGATTGATGACCAGGGAATGGTACTGCTGGCACCTGAATCAAGGCACGTGACTGAAGAGTGGAGCAAGCACTGCGCGAAGCTGCCCCTGCTGACCGGGCTTCGTTCTGATGAGTTTCACATGGGGCGCCGCCTGGAGGATCCCAAGGTTCGTGCGGCCCTGACCCTGTTCCGGGAGTTTCCGAGGTTTCCCCAAAGCCATAAGGAGAAGATTGAGCGGGTCGACATCGCCAGTGCGATCACCGTCAACGTTCATACGGATGCCGGGACGGAGCTGATTTTTGGCCTCAGCGACATCTCCAAGCAGCTGCATCGCTGGCAGCTCGTCGTCGAGCAGGGAAAGCGTGAAGGACTTGAACTCCAGAAGCTGGACCTTTCCGTCCACAGCAACCTGCCCGTGACGTGGCGAACCAATGATGTTCCCGCTGGCGAGAATCTGACAGCTGCCCTAACCACACCGTAAATGTCCATGTTCCAATACAATCCCATCTTTGTTGGACTCGAGGTCGGTACCTCGAAGATATGCTGTGCCGTCTGTGAACTGGTTGACGAGCGTGACCTCAAGCTCCTTGGCATCGGACAGGCCAAGTCCCATGGCGTCCGCAAGGGTGAGATCGTGGATCCCCGCGCCACCGAAAAGGACATCCTCGAAGCCCTGAATGAGGCAGAGAACAACGCCAACGTCCGGATCAAGAGCCTTT
Source organism: uncultured Verrucomicrobiota bacterium (assembly GCA_964554035.1). Lineage (GTDB taxonomy): Bacteria > Verrucomicrobiota > Verrucomicrobiia > Limisphaerales > CAZKNW01 > CAZKNW01. The sequence continues at coordinate 274 of CAZKNW010000644.1, read as the reverse complement.
ACTTGGGGGTGACCGGCGGGCACATCCGCGGCCAGAACAATCGTGGGCGGCATACCATCGTCTCTCCCACACGACAGGTTTCCGATGAGGACATCCAGGCAGTCGTCCAGAATGCGCGGGCGACCTGCCTGCCGGTGGACCACAACACCATTCACACCATACGCCAGAAGTTTCGACTCGATGGCCATGGTGGCATCCGCAACCCGCTCACCATGCTCGGGGGGGACCTTGAGCTGGACATGCACATCATCCACGGAAACTTCAACCGCCTGCA
>CAZKNW010000643.1:0-2566 GCA_964554035.1 uncultured Verrucomicrobiota bacterium | reverse complement strand
TGAACAACGAAAGACCGTTCCTGCCCCTTCCAGAAAGCAGGGAAAGGGTGGCAAAGGCGGAAAGAAGGGCTGAATCAGCAGGACATCGACAAGGCAACCCTCTTTCCCTACCTTCCGCGCATGCGAATTTTCCTGTTTGGGCATCGAGGCATGCTCGGACATGTGGCACAACGATTCCTGGCGGAACAGGGCTGGGAGGTGGTGACTTCGGACCTCCGCTACAGGGGAGGACCTGATGACCCGCTGGTGGAGGCCGCCATCGAGGCGGACTGCGACTGGTACGTCAACGGACTGGGGCGCATCAAGCAGAAGTCCACGGAACAGCATGAGCTGATGCACACGAACGTGCTCTTCCCCCTTCACCTCGCCAGCAGGCTCTCGGGAAGCAGCAAACTCATCCAGCCCGGCACCGACTGTGTCTTCTCGGGGAAGGAGGGATTCTACCCGAAGGACCATCCCCACAACGCGGAGGATGTATACGGCTTTTCCAAGTCACTCGCTGAAAAGGCCCTTTCCGGAAGTCCGGCCATCGTCATCCGGACCTCCATCATCGGCCCGGAACTTCTAGACGCCCCCAAGGGACTGATGGGCTGGTTCCTCAAGCAGGAAGGGGGTGTCAACGGATTCACCAATCACATCTGGAACGGCATCACCACGCTGGAGTGGTCCCGCCTCTGCGCAGAGATCATTCGTGGTGAAATCGGGATTCCTGAGCAAGTCGTCCAGCCCGGCAGCAAATCACCGGTTTCCAAGTGCGAACTCCTCAAGCTCATTTCGGAGACCTGGGATCACGAGTGCGAGGTAAACCCTTTCGAGGCTCCTGAGACCATTGATCGATCGCTCGAACCCGATGTCGTCAGACCCGACATCCAAACCCAACTGAAGGATTTCCGGGACTGGTACCGGAGCGATCCCAAATCGTGAAACAGCTCCTCAAAAAGATTCTGGGATGTCCCTCCCCCGCCGATTACACGAGGGAACTGGTCGATGGCGGCGAGGTCCGGCGGGCACTGGATCTCGGATGTGGCAGCAGCTCCTTCCTTTCCGCTTTTCGCCCCGATGTCAGGACGGCGGGAATCGACGCCTTTGAGGGAGCGATCGAGAAGGCCAGGGCAAACCAGCTGCACGACGACTACCTGGTTGCGGATCTCCTGAAGCTCGAGGCCGATGAAATCATGGAACGATTTGGAGGAGAGCCTTTCGACCTGGTGGCCGCCTATGACGTGATCGAACACCTGCCCAAGAAGGAAGGCTACAGGCTCATCGAGAAATGCGAGGCGCTGACCTCAAAGTATGTCCTGATCCAGACACCCAATGGATTCCTTCCGCAAGGCCCCGAGTTCGGCAACATCTACCAGCGGCACCTGTCGGGATGGTTCGCACAGGACTTTGAAGGATACGGTTTCGACGTTCATGGAAGCACGGGGACGAAGCTCTTCCATGGATATGCAGGCGAACTCAAATACAACGTCCCCGGGGCGCTCGCCTGCGATGTGCTGTTGAGCCGGATGCTGAACATCCGGAAAAACCACCACCACGCCTTCAACCTGGTGGCCATCAAGGATGTGCGGGGCGTTCCCGCCAGGATCAAGGGCTGAGGCTTCCCTCGCTCAGTCGTAGAACTCCGTCTCCCCCATCGATTCCAAAATGGCATCCACCTCCTCAAAGGTGGTCAACTGGTTGGTGTTCTCGGAAGTGTATTCCTCGCCGATGGGACGATTGACGGGATTCTCCGGCAACCGGTATTCGGGATGCACGGTGAAGTAACCCTCGGACTCCGTGCTCCGGTGCATCTCGTATTCATTCACAAGGATCTCGTGGATCTTCTCGCCAGGACGGATCCCGATCTCCCGGATCGGATGCTCTTCCTTCTTCGGGCTGTATTTCACCCTCATCGTCTCGGCCAGGGTCTGCACCGTGCAGGCAGGCGCCTTCCTCACAAAGATCTCACCACCCTGCCCCTGCGTCATCGCCCGGAAGACGAGGTCCACCGACTGGTCCAGCGTCATCAGAAACCTTGTCATGGAAGGAATGGTCAGGGTGATGTCCCTGCCCTCGGCGATCTGCTGCTTGAAGAGGGGAATGACCGAACCACGACTGCCCATCACGTTCCCGTAGCGCACGCAGCAGAAGACGGTGTCGCAGGGAAACTGGTTCTGGCTGCAGACGATCTTCTCCATCATCGCCTTGCTCATGCCCATGGCGTTGACCGGCTTCACCGCCTTGTCCGTACTCAGGGCCACCATCGTCTTCACGCCCTTCTCCTTCGCCGCGCGACAGACATGGGTGCTGCCAAGAACGTTGGTCTTCACCGCCTCAAGGGGAAACTCCTCGCAGGAGGGAACCTGCTTCAGCGCCGCCGCGTGGAACACATAGTCCACCCCGCTCATGACATCGCTGACCCGGTCATAGTCCCGGACATCACCAACGAGGTAGCGCAGGTCCGGGAAGGACTTCTTCATCTCCCACTGCTTCTTCTCGTCGCGGCTGTAGATGCGGATCTCACGCGGATTCTGTCGAAGCAGATGCTGCGCGACACGACTTCCAAATGAACCGGTGCCTCCGG
>CAZKNW010000642.1:0-2572 GCA_964554035.1 uncultured Verrucomicrobiota bacterium | reverse complement strand
GGGACGAGAAGGCTGGTCACCGTGAATCTGGACGACTTCAGGATCATTCATGAGTCCCAATCCCCGCCGGCACCCGTTGAAACCGTCATCGACATTTCTTCGGGCACAACCCTCCTTAGATTGGATGCCCGAAGGATCCTGATACGAGAGGCTTTCACCAATACGCCTCCCTCCATTCTGACGGTGGAGAGTAACATCAGTGCTAGGGAACCCAAGTGGGCCACTTTCAGGATTTCCCCCCTCCGGTCGCATGTTTGGAGTCAGCTTGGAGGATCATCGTTTCGGAATCTACGAGACAAGGACCTCATCCGCCCTCTGGATCAGCCCGCCCCACAGCACCAACTACCGCATCATTGGTTTCAGTCCAGACGAAACCCTCGTCATCACCAAGACCGCCAACGGCATAGCGCAGGTCTGGGACATGAAGACCATGAAGCAGGTTGTTGAACCCGTGGTCCATTCTGCTTTCGTCGGCAATGCTCTTCATTTCTTCTCCGGCAACCATTCAATTGTGACCCACGATCAGTCCTATTCCACGTCATCCAGGGAGGTGACGACGGGCATCCTTCGGGTCTGGAGCCTGATCAGGAACCGGAACAGCACCACCATGATGGACGGGCCTCCATTCAAGCATGTGCAAGTCATACCGGCAAAGGACGGGCGCACCGCTGTCGTCACGCCTCAGGAACGCCTCGTCATCCTGGATCCCGGGACCGGCAAACTCGTCGACATTTCCAGCGAAGACGAAACCAGGCCGTTGCAGTGCAAATTCTCCTTAGATGGGGAAAGGATCGGAATCCGTTATGCCAAGACGGCATACCTGAAGGATTCGAGAACCGGCGACCTTGTGGACATGGTTTCATTCCATGCGAGCCCGAGGAACATTGCCATCAATGACTCTGGTAGCCTGATGGCCACCGTCGCTGCCAACAGGTCTGGGGACCGTCGGGTTGTCCTCAGGGACACGATCAACAAGGCGAGAATATTGTTCTCCGAAAGCAAGTCCCGGGTCCTTAGCCTGATCGGTTTCCGCCCGGGAATCGATCAACTACTGCTCCGTGAAGACGAATCCATCACCTTGTGGAATCTCACCAACCATGGGCAGCTTTCCGAAACCTGGTCGGTGAAGGTGGACAACTCCTTCCAGCAGGGCCAGTTCAGCCCCGATGGATCACACATTCTCTTTCTGAACAACGCCGGACTCGCCCTCCTCGATGGAGAGACCGGCGAGACCGAATGGACATTTGAATATCATTCTTCATTCCTGGGGGCACGTTTCTCCAATGATGGCCGCCTACTGCTGGCCTATGGACCCTCCGTGGACACCGTCGTAACGACAAAGGGATTTGTGGTGGTGATGGATGTCGATACGGGCCGACCGGTCGCCGAATTGAACCAACTGGGACAACTGACCGATGCCGTTTTCACAAACAACGGAAAGGCCGTTGCCACTGCAGACAAGAATCTGGAGATCAAGGTGTGGGACACGGAGACCGAAGCAGTCATCGCGGGCCCGATTGAATTCAAGGCTGGAATCCGGTTCCTTCATTCCGGAAACGACGGTCGGCTGCACATCGCTTCCGGAGGCCGCTTTCACCAATGGGAATTGCCTTTCTTCGATGAGCCCGCCCCGGAATGGCTTCCCGACCTGGCAGAAATGGTGGCCAGGCAGAAATTGGATAAAACGGAGAGACCGGTTGATATAGATGAAAAAGAGGTTCAAGCTTTCCTCTCAGGCCTCGATAAGCTCAACGGAGACTCCCGTTACGAACAATTCGCCAGATGGTTGAACTCCATGAACAACCCCACCCTCAGGCAATCCTTTCTATCGCCGCAGCGTCATGAGTGACGTCACCCAGATTCTCCAGGCCCTCAGCGACGACAGCACCACGGCTGAGGAACTGATGCCTCTTGTCTACGAGGAACTGAGACTCCTTGCCGCCAGCAAGATGGCCAAGGAATCCCCCGGTCACACGCTGCAGGCGACGGCACTCGTCCACGAGGCCTGGCTGCACATCACCAACGGTGGACAGGAGTTCAAGAACCGCAGCCACTTCTTCTCGGCTGCTGCGGAGGCCATGCGACGCATCCTCGTCGACAACGCACGACGCAAGAAGGCCGTGAAGCGGGGGGGCGACATGGAACGGGTTGCCTTTGATGGCATCGATGTGGTTGCGGATGCGGATGACGAGGAGTTGCTCGCGGTTCACGAAGTTCTGGGAACCCTGGAGAAGGAGGACCCCCTCATTGCGGAGCTGGTCAAACTCCGCTTCTTTGCCGGGATGAACATCGACGAGGCCGCCCTCTCGCTGGAGATATCCCGAAGCACCGCTAAACGACACTGGAGCTTTGCACGCGCATGGCTCTACCGCGCCATTCAGGAACGTTCCTGAGGCATTCTTCGCTGGCCCAACCCGTTTTGGCCCTGTTTCATGCCTTCTTGTGCTTTGAATGATGAAGCAGGGGCAAAGGGGACACCGAGGACCGAAACACAATGGAAGAATCAGTTTGTCACGTTTTAAGCGCTTGCTCTTTCGGGACAGTTAAAGTTCTTTTCTTTCCTTTTTTGTGC
>CAZKNW010000641.1:0-2575 GCA_964554035.1 uncultured Verrucomicrobiota bacterium | reverse complement strand
CTGGGCCAGCAGGGGAGCCATGGATCCCTCGTCCACCTTGGCCCTTTCCACCCTCAGTCTGCAGGCAACAAACTTGCCGCTTTGGGTGGCCATCATGACTTCATCCTCGAAACGGCGCGAGGTGCCTGCCTCCAGGCCGTTGATGCATTCCTCGATCTTGCCCAGGTCCGGGCGGTGAACGACCTCCTGCAACTTCCTGCCCATGAAATAGTCGGTTTCCTGTCCAAGGAAGCGCTTCAGGGTGGGGTTGACCCGGATGAAGCCGCCTTCGTCGTTGAGGAAGGCCACGCCCGCTAGGGAGCTTTCAAAGAGGCTGCGGAGGTAGGTTTCCTTCTCTTCAGGAAGCCGCTCCGGTGATTCAGGAGGAGAAAGTGGGGTCAGGTGCTGCTGGACACGACGGATGAATTCCTCATCTGACACCGTCGCCGGGATGATCTCGTTGGCGAGGGACTGGGCTTCACCGGTCAGGGTGAAGGAACCGGTCGAATCAGAAATGAGAACGATCGGGGTCTTCGCCGTAAGGGCGTTTTCCTTGATGGCCCGGCAAAGCTGATCGCCCTCGTTCTCGGGAAGGCCGCTTCCAATCAGGAGCAGCCCCGGTTCCCACTGGAGGGATTCTGCCACGGCGTCTCGTGCATTGCTGGTATGACGGGTCCGGAAGCCTGCATGGGCCAGCGCCGCCACCCACCGCGCGGTTTCGGCGGCATCATTCGAAATGACGAAAATGGGCTGGCTGGCGGGCATGGAGACTGGGTTGGCTGCTTGTCCGGAGGTTTCTTGGCGTTCCGAACCGGACTTTATTTAGCAAACGCATTGCCAATTGCAGTCCTTTTTTTGGAATGGGTGAAGTCTCGGGGTCAGGTGAAAAGGTTGTCTCGGTGCCCACCAATGGGTCACTCTCCCCGGGACGATGTCCCATCTCAAAGATATGGATTACTCCGTGGTGCAGCAATGCATGCATTGCGGCATGTGCCTGCCCACCTGTCCCACCTATGATGCGACCAAGCTCGAACGCAACAGCCCGAGGGGGCGGATCGCCCTGATGCGTTCGATTGCGGATGGGGATCTGGAGGTATCACGGGTCTTCGCGGACGAGATGTATTTCTGTCTCGGTTGCCTTGCCTGCATGACGGCCTGTCCGGCAGGGGTCAATTACGCGGAGCTGTTTGAGCATGCGAGGGCGGAGGTGGAGGAGGCCGGGGTTCTGGAGGCACCAAGGCGTTCCCTGATCAGGCGTTTGACCATTGGCTGGCTCTTCATGGAACAGGACCGGCTCAAGCTCCTGGGAAGTCTCATGCGACTCTATCAGAGGCTGGGGTTGCAGGCCCTGGTGCGAAGGAGCGGGATTCTTCGGCTGTTTCCCAGTCGGCTCCGTGAACTGGAATCCATGGCGCCCGAGATCCAGGACAGCTCTACCGATGGACTGGTTTCCTCGGTCGTCCCGCCGAAGGGTGAGAGGCGTTTCAAGGTGGCGGTGCTCAGTGGATGTGCACAGGACCTGATCTTTTCCGATGTCAACCGGGACACGGTCGAGGTGCTCAGCCGGAACGGATGCGAGGTTCATACGCCTCCATCCCAACAGTGCTGTGGATCCCTTCATGCCCACAACGGCGAGTGGACACTGGCCCAGCAACTGGCGCGGCGACAGTTGGACCAGTTTCCCCCTGAACAATACGACGCCATCATCACCAACGCGGCCGGCTGCGGATCGCACCTCAAGCATTACAGCTCTCTTTTGGAGAACGATGGTGAATACTTTCGCAGGGCGGTCATGTGGGATCAGAAGGTGAAGGACATCCACGAATGGCTGGCTGAAATCGGGATTGATCCTCCGAAATCGAATGGCCCCTCTGAAAAGGTCACCTACCACGAGGCTTGTCATCTTTGCCATGGACAAAGGATCACCGCCCAGCCAAGGCAGGTGCTGAAGTCCATTCCCGGATTGGAGCTGACTGAGCTTCCCGAAAGCACCTGGTGTTGTGGCAGTGCCGGCATCTACAACATCGTCCAACCTGAAATGGCGGATCAGCTTCTTGAGCGAAAGGTCGACAAGATTCAGTCGACCGGTGCCGAGGTGGTGGCCACGGGCAATCCGGGCTGCATGCTTCAGGTGCAGAATGGGGTGCGGCGACGAGGCCTGAAGTGTGAAGTGAAACACCCGGTTTCTTTGCTGGCAGCGGCGTATCGGGCGGAGAAGGAAAGATAGGTTTCCCCGCCACAGATGAACTTGGAAAGTGATTGCAAATCAGTTGGAGCGTGGGGAGCCTGAAAGGAGCCATTCGGAATGTGGATCATTAGTTTCACCTCCCCTTCAGAGGAATGACTGAGTTGATTTTCTTTTATTGAGCCGTGCCTGAAGAATCCCCCAATTCCCTGACCCCTGAAAAAAGACGTCGAGCCATCTTGATTCTGAGTGTCGGATCAGTGGCTTTCGGGCTGTTGCTGTTGGAGATCGCCGCACGGGTGATGGGTTACTCGGGCTACTCGGTTCCTGCCTCCAATCTGAAATCGATTTCACCCGAGGGACCTTATTTCAAGAAGCATGAGGGGCTCGGATACACTCACAAGCCCGGCA
>CAZKNW010000640.1:0-2588 GCA_964554035.1 uncultured Verrucomicrobiota bacterium | reverse complement strand
AGGGCGAGCTCAGGATCCCATGACGTCCTCCATGATTTCACGGAGGGTTTCCTCATCCATGGGCTTGGGCATGAAGGCATCGACGTCCTCATGGCCGAGGGCCAGCTCCATCTCACCGGGATTGAGGGAGGTAGTGAGCATCACGAGTTTGATCTGTCTGCGAAGCGAGAAGGGCATCGCTGAGAACCGCTCGAGAAACTCAAAGCCGTCCATGCGCGGCATTTTGATATCCAGGAAGATGAGGTCGGGAAACCATCCGGACTCATCCGGTTGATTGGTCTCGGAAAACGGTTCAAGGAGATCCAGTGCCTGCTCGGCGTATTCCCTGACACGGATGCGACCTTCGAAACCGGCCTCCTCCAGCACCAGTTGGTGGATGTAGTTCATCGATGGGTCATCATCGACAAGCAGGATGCCGCGCAACGCTTCACATGCCGTTTTCATGATCATGGGACAAATGAATGGAACCCGAGGATGTGTCTCACGGGGTCCATCAAGAGTATCGGCGACAGGCAAAAAAACTTGAATCAGATTCGTCTGGAAGACGGCAAATCCCTATCATCCCTCCATGTCCGACACCTCCCTTTCGATACTTTCCGTCGTGGGAAGCCTCCATGGCAGCTCCGTGACGCGAGATGTCATTCTCGACCTGAACGCCCGTCTCTCCGGGCTGGGTTGCACCTGCGACACACTTGACCTTTCCGTGGAGAAGCTCGATCTGCTCAATCCTGACACCAGCTACAGCCAGCCCGGCTACGCGGATCTCAAGAAGAGGGTCCAGACGGCGGATGTCCTCCTGCTCGGCACCCCTGACTACCACGGCAGCATGAGCGGCGCGCTGAAGAACTTCTTCGACCATTTCTGGAAGGAGTTCGCCGGAAAGCTCTTTGCCCCCATCGTCGCGTCCCATGAAAAGGGTCTCACCGTCACCGACCAGGTCCGGACCGTCGCCCGTCAGTGCTATGCCTGGTCGATGCCCTATGCCATGTCCTTCGTCGAGAAGCAGGACGTGGGCGAGGGCAGGATCCTCAACGAGGTGTTTGAGAAGCGCCTTGAGATGTTCGCACGGGACATCGAGGTCTACGGGCGCCTCCTTTCCATCCAGAGAAAGGCTGACCTGAAAGGCAGCGATTCCGGCTTCATGGCCCGCTACCGTGCCTGACCATGGATTTCCTCCATCCTGCAGACTGGCTTGTGATCGTGGCCTACCTCGCGGCCATGATCGTCATGGGATGGTGGCTGGGCCGGGGACAGACCAGCACACGTGACTACTTCCTCGGGGGCAAGGACATCCCCTGGTGGGGCGTCAGCCTTTCCATCATCGCGACGGAGACCAGCGCACTGACCTTCATCACAATCCCGGCTGCGGTATTCCTTGAAGGAGGCAACCTAGGTTTCATCCAGGTCGTGCTGGGCTTTGTCACCGCCCGTGTGATCCTCGCGATGTTCTTTGTTCCGCTCTATTTTGGAGGTGAGATCTATTCCCCCTATCAGCTGCTCAGGGATCGCTTTGGCAAGGCATCCGGCCAGACCGCCAGTGTGTTCTTCCTGATCGCCGGCACACTGGCTGCGGGCGTCCGGGTCTATGTGACCTGCATCCCGATCGAGCTCATCCTTGGCATCAAGATCTCCTGGGCCATCGTCCTCTTTGTGTCCCTTTCCCTGATCTACACCTTCCTCGGTGGCATCAAGGCGGTCATCTGGACCGATGCGCTGCAGTTCTTCTTTCTGGTGGGTGGTGGCCTTTTCGCCGCGTTTTACATCCCTTCCCTGCTTCCTCAGGGGTGGTCCGGAATGATGGAGATGGCCGGGGCCGCCGGGAAACTGGAATGGCTCAATCCCCTCCCCTCCAGCGACACCCTGATGGGTATGCCTTATAATCTGGTCATGGGCCTGGTGGGCGGTGCCATCTTCGGAATGTCGACCCATGGAGCCGACCAGTTGATCGTGCAGAGGGTGCTGACCTGCCGGAACATCCAGGACGGACGGCGATCCCTCATCCTGAGTGCCGTGGTCATCCTTCCCCTCTTCCTGCTGTTCCTCTTTGTGGGTGTTGGCCTCTGGAGCTACTTTGAAGTGGCGGACATGAAGATCCCGCTGCCGGAAGGAACAGCGGGGTTCAAGCAGGCGGACTATGTCTTTCCCATCTTCATCATCACCGAAACGCCGGTGGTGGCGCGTGGACTCCTCATCGTTGGAATCCTTTCGGCCGCCATGAGCTCGATCAGTTCGGCGCTTTCCGCGCTGGCATCCGTGAGCACCATGGACCTGCTCAAGCCCCTCCTCAAGTCGGACGATCCCGGTCGACTGCTTCGCTTCTCCAAGGTCTCGACCATCGGCTGGGGAATCGTGCTGGCCGCAGTGGCGTTCCTCACGAGGGATGTGAAGTCAGCACTCCCCATCGCCTTCAAGCTGACCGGCCTCACCTCGGGCGGCATGCTCGGAGCCATCCTGCTTGCCATCATATGGCACAGGGGATCCAGTCTCCCCGTGGTGACAGGCATGCTGACCTCCCTCGCCGGCATGATTTTCATCAGTGTACGGTTCGGATCCGAGGTCGCATGGCCCTGGTATGCGGCCATAGGAGC
>CAZKNW010000639.1:0-2593 GCA_964554035.1 uncultured Verrucomicrobiota bacterium | reverse complement strand
CACGTTCCCTTGTCACGGGATCCAGCCTTAAAGGATCCGGCAGAAGCCAGCTTGCCGCCTCCATTGTCCACCCCTCCAATCCCCTGACCCCACGCGTGGCTGCCAACCGCGTCTGGCATCACCTGATGGGACGCGGCATCGTGGCAAGCACGGATGACTTCGGAGTGCTTGGTGAACGCCCCACTCACCCGGAACTGCTCGACCACCTTGCCACCCGTTTCATGGACGGAGGCTGGTCCATCAAGTCGTTGATCCGCGAGATCCTGCTCTCGTCGACCTACCAGATGAGCTCGACCTCGTTGAACGACGCACAGGAGGAGAAGGACCCCACCAATTCCCTATGGCATCGCGCCCAGATCCGCCGGCTTCAGGGGGAGGCCATCCGAGACGCCATCCTGATGCTCTCAGGAAAGCTGGACTCAACCATGTATGGCCCTTCGGTGCCGGTGCACCTGACCCCCTTCATGCAGGGACGTGGACGTCCGGGAACCAGCGGCCCACTCGATGGGGGTGGGCGAAGAAGTGTCTACCTCGCTGTCCGCCGCAACTTCCTCTCGCCCTTCATGCAGGCCTTCGATGCACCCGTAGCCAGCACGACCATCGGCAGAAGAACCGTTTCCAACGTCCCAGCCCAGGCACTGATCCTCATGAATGATCCCTTTGTGGCGGAACAGGCCGCCATCTGGGCCGAGGACCTTCTGAAAGAAGATTCCTCCACGTCCGACCGAATAAGCAAACTCTACGAAAGCGCCCTCGGCCGACCTCCCACCAAGACTGAAGAGGCAAAGTTCCAGGATTACCTGAAGAACAATCCGGAACTCGGCGAAAAGGACAAATGGACCGCACTCTGCCACGTGGTGATCAACCTCAAGGAGTTCATCTTCATCCGTTGATTCCTGAAGCCGGACGTTTTTTCTCGCGCCTCACCCTGCCACTCCGGAGACTCCCGGAATGATCTTTACGGAACTCAACCACGTCGCCCTGCACGTCAGCGATGTGGAGGCCAGCCGCGACTTCTATGAGAGGGTCCTGAAACTCGAGACCATCCCCCGCCCCGGTTTCAACTTTCCCGGTGAATGGTATCGCCTCGGCAGGGAGCAGGAACTCCACCTGATCGGCGACCGGTCGCAATCCGTCGTCTCCCATGACCGGGGAACGCACTTTGCGCTGATGGTGGATGACATGGATGCCTGGGAGGCCCACTTGGATGAGATCGGTCAAGCCTACCTTCCCCGCCGCACGCGGCCGGATGGCGCCTACCAGATCTACGTGGTGGACCCGGACGGACACTACATCGAGTTCTGCACGCCTCTCGGCACTGCAGCCTGATCCATGGGGCTTTTCAAACTCCAGTCCTCCTACTCCCCGGCAGGAGATCAACCGGCAGCCATCGAAGGACTGCTGAAGTCGATCTCGGAAGGAGCACAACACCAGACCCTGCTTGGTGTGACCGGTTCGGGCAAGACCTTCACCGTGGCCAACGTGATCGCCGAACTGGATCGCCCGGTGCTTGTCCTCTCGCACAACAAGACGCTGGCCGCCCAGCTCTACGCGGAGTTCAAGGGCTTCTTCCCGGAGAACGCGGTCGAATACTTCGTCTCCTACTTCGACTACTACCAGCCCGAGGCCTACATCCCGCGCACCGACACCTTCATCGAGAAGGACTCGAGCGTGAACAACGAGATCGAGCGCCTCAGGCTTTCCACGATGAGTTCGCTGTTCTCCCGGAGGGATGTCGTGGTCGTGGCCAGTGTCTCCTGCATCTACGGCATCGGCAGCAAGGAGGACTACGAGGAGATGATCATCCCCATCAAGGTGGGCGATGAGATCTCAAGGGAACAGCTGCTGTCCCGGCTGATCGACCTCCAGTATGAGCGCAACGACATTGCCTTCGAGCGCGGGCAGTTCCGCGTCCGTGGCGACACCGTGGAGATCTTCCTGGCCAACACCGAGGACTGTGTCCGGGTCGAGTTCTTTGGGGATGAAATCGACCGCATCACCCGATTTGAAAGACTGACCAGCCAGACCATTGAGCCCCTCAAGCACGTCACCATTTATCCGGGCAAACAGTTCGTCACCTCCGGGAACAAGATGAAGCGGGCCATCCTCTCCATCCGCGAGGAACTGGGCCACCGGATCGCCGAGTTTGAGAAATCAGGCAAGCTGCTCGAAGCCCAACGCATCAAGATGCGCACCGAGTATGACCTCGAGATGATGGAGGAAATGGGTTTCTGCTCTGGCATTGAGAACTACTCCCGCCACATCAGCGGTCGGCCGCCCGGATCGACACCAAACACCCTGATGAACTTCTTTCCGAAGGACTTCATCACAGTGATCGACGAATCGCATGTGACGGTTCCCCAGGTCGGCGGCATGTATGCGGGGGATCGCTCGCGCAAGATGACCCTGGTGGAGCATGGCTTTCGACTTCCCAGCGCACTGGACAACCGTCCGCTGAACTTTGATGAGTTCGAGAAGATGAAGCACCAGACCATCTACGTCAGTGCCACACCAGGGCCCAAGGAACTGGAATGGTCGCGTCAGCGCGTGGTGGAGCTGCTTGTTCGTCCGACCGGGCTTGTGGCGCCTGAAG
>CAZKNW010000638.1:0-2604 GCA_964554035.1 uncultured Verrucomicrobiota bacterium | reverse complement strand
GTTTGGGAGAGAAACCGATGTCCCTGGGTTTCGAGCTTCTGGCGAAGTTTTGAGAAGTTCTCGATCACGCCGTTGTGGACCACGGAGATGCGTCCTGATGCGTCGTTGTGGGGGTGGGAGTTTTCGTCGGAGGGTTCGCCATGGGTTGCCCATCGGGTATGCCCTATTCCACAACGCCCGATCAGGGGATTTCCTTCCAGGGCTATGGCGAGTCCCTTGTCGATTCGGCCCTGCTTCTTGAGGGTGTTCTGACCGCCAGGGGTCTGGATGCAGATCCCGGCGCTGTCGTAGCCTCGGTACTCAAGCCTCCGGAGTCCTTCAAGAATGATCGGAGAGGCGGATTGGGAGCCGGTATAGCCTACGATGCCACACATAAATAATGTCGAGAGGAAATTTAACAGGGAGGTGGTTGCCGAAATGCGAAGAAGGACAACAACACCAAGTGTTTACCGAATGTCACTTGCTCGCCGTGCGGGGGCGAGGTTATAAGGCCTGCAGATACATCCGCAAGTAAGGAAAGAACTTATGCCATCTAGCTCCAAATCCACCATCGGAAACAACGATGTCCTCTGTATTGTCATGGGCGGCGGACAGGGAAGCCGCCTCTACCCTCTAACGCAGGAGCGTTCCAAGCCGGCCGTGCCGCTGGCCGGCAAATACCGGATTGTCGATATTCCGATCTCGAACTGCATCAATTCCGGTTTTTCAAACATCTACGTCCTGACGCAGTTCAATTCAGCGTCGCTTCACCGCCACATTTCCCAAAGCTACAAGTTTGACCATTTCAACGGCGGATTCGTTGAGATTCTGGCCGCGGAGCAGACGCCCAAGACAACCACGTGGTACGAGGGAACGGCGGATGCGGTCCGAAAGAATCTGATCCACTTGATGAACCACAAGTTCAAGTACGTCTTGATTCTGAGCGGGGACCAGCTCTACCGGATGGATTTCAGGGAGATTCTCAACAAGCACATCGAGAAGCAGTCGGAGGTGACCATCGCGACGCTTCCGGTCGAGCGGGAACCCGCCCGATCATTCGGTATCCTTGAGATCAACAATGACCATAAGATCACCCGGTTTGTCGAGAAGCCGAAGGAGGATTCCGTCCTGGACACCTTGAAGCTGGACAAGGCCTGGTATTCCGATCTGGGAATCTCGGAGGGCAGGGACGAACTGTTCCTCGCCTCCATGGGTATTTACGTCTTCGACCGGGAGGTGATCATCGATCTCCTGAAGGGGGACGAGACAGATTTTGGAAAGCATATCATCCCGGGTGCGATCGAGAACCGCAAGGTCTACTCCCATGTGTTTGAAGGCTACTGGGAGGACATTGGTACGATCCGGTCCTTCTTTGATGCGAATCTTGATTCCTGTCAGGATGTGCCGCAGTTCAATTTCTACGAGATGTCCGCGCCGGTGTTTACCCATCCCCGTTTTCTTCCGGCTTCCAAGACGAATGCGGCACAGTTTGACCATGTCGTCCTTTCGGACGGCTGTATCATCAATCAATCCAAGATCAGCAATTCACTGATTGGGATTCGTTCCAAGGTGGGCGCGGGGACTGAAATGAACCGGGTGGTGTTTTTTGGCGCTGACTATTACGAGGACGAAGCCACCATCAAGAAGAACCTGAGCATCGGGCGCCCAGCCATAGGAATCGGCAAGAATTGCAAGATCGAGAATGCGATCATCGACAAGAATGCTCGGATTGGAGATGGCGTGGTGATCTCTCCCGAAGGGAAGCCTGAGAATCATGATCACAAGCTCTATTACGTCAGGGACGGAATTGTCGTCATTCCCAAGAACGGGGTTGTTCCTGACGGCACCGTGATCTGACTCATGGACCTGCTTCTCAAGGGGAAGGTTGTGGTGGTCACAGGTGGCGCCAAAGGGATCGGGCGTGCCTGTGTCGAGTTGTTTGCCGAGGAAGGGGCGCGGGTGGTCCTGGCAGATAAGGACGGGGAAACCGCCCGGCAGGTCGCTGAATCAGTCGAAGGGGTTTCCGTGGTCGTCGGAGACCTGACCTCAGAGGGAGCGTGTAAGGCAGTGGTTTCACATGCGGTGGAAACCTTTGGAGGGGTGGATATCTTGGTAAATAATGCCGGATTCAATGATGCGGTGGGGCTGGATTCCGATGTGGGAGAGTTTCGAAGATCCCTTGATTTGAACCTGGTTCCTGCCTTCGAGCTTGCGAAGCATTGCCGTCCCCATCTTGAGAAGGGATCTGGTTGCATCATCAATCTTGGCTCCAAGGTCTCCCTCACCGGGCAGGGCAGTACTTCAGGGTATGCCGCCTCCAAGGGGGCGATCAATGCACTGACCCGGGAGTGGGCGGCGGCACTGGCAGCTTCTGGTGTCCGTGTGAATGCGGTGCTTCCTGCCGAGTGTCTGACCGATCAGTATGAACGTTGGTTCGGGACATTGGAGAATCCGGAAGAGACCCGATCGCAGATAGAAGGCTTGATCCCGCTTGGGAGGCGCATGACCACCCCTTCCGAGATTGCCGCCATGGTGGTGTTTCTCGCATCAGGCCGCTCATCCCATACGACTGGCCAGATTTTGGTCGTGGATGGGGGGTATACACATCTGGACCGGGCGTTGTCC
>CAZKNW010000637.1:0-2609 GCA_964554035.1 uncultured Verrucomicrobiota bacterium | reverse complement strand
CTGGTTCCAAGCGGGTTGGAGAATCTTTCCGTCCTGTCCATTGACAACAGTACTGAGCACCACCTGCTGGTCTTTTACCGGGGTCCGGAAAGCTTTTTCCTGGCCTGCCGTCCCCACAGGAAGGTCAGCGCGGTCCTGAAGGATGGTGACTATGAGTTTGCGGTCATCGCACCGTCTGGAGCGATCAGTCCCTACCATGGAAAGACGTCCCTGTCTGAAGCCCGACAGCAGTCCAACTACACACTCCGGAGGTCAGGTGAAGACAGCGAGCGATTTGGTTCCTACGGAAGTGCTGCATCCGGTGTCTATACGCTTGCCCGAGTCCCGGAGGGTGAAGGCCCCTTCGCCATTGACGGCCGGACGGGTGCGGTCTCGATGAAGTGAAGTCGGTCCGAGGTTGAAACCAGGCGGGGTTCTGGATCATGGTTTCCACCCACGATGAAAAGCCTTCCTGTCCTTCTGCTCCTTCTACTTGCCGGCTTCCAGGGGCTCCTGGCCCGGAATCCTGACGTCCTCATCTATGGAGGCACCCCCGCAGGAATTGCTGCCGCCCTGCGTGCCGCTGATCTGGATTGCGAGGTGCTGCTTGTCGAACCGACGAGCCGGATTGGAGGGCTGATCTCCAATGGACTGAACCATCCTGACTTTCGGACCTTTGAAGCGATCAATGGCTTCTTCAGGGAATTCAACCAAAGAACGCTTCACCATTACGAGGAAACCTATGGCAAGGACTCACAGCAGGTGAAGGACAGCCTGAGGGGAACGCATCCTGAACCTCATGTCGCCCAGAAGCTGTTTGAGGAGATGCTGGCGGAATATCCCAACATTCGAGTGCTGCTGAATCATCGATTGGATCACGTCGGGATGAATCCCCAGGGCGATTCCATACAAGGGGTCACGGTCGAGAATCCTTCGGGTGGACGATTTGAATACTCCGCCAGGGTGTTCATTGACGGTTCCTATGAAGGCGACCTGATGGCCGAGGCCGGAGTGCCCTATCATGTCGGTCGGGAAGGACGGGAGGTTTATGGCGAGGACCTTGCACCTGAGGAAGGGGATGACCAGCTCCAGGGATACAATTTCAGGCTGACCATGACCCAGGTGGAGACAAACCGCATTCCTGCTCCGCGCGTGGCTGGCTACGACCGCAAGGACTACGTTGCAGCTCTGCCATTGCTTCAATCAGGAAAGATCAAGAGGGTCTTCCACTATCCCAGCGGCGCCATCTACAAGGCACACCTGCCGGTCCTCCCAAACGGCAAGCACGATATCAACGACGTGTCACGTGGGCTGATTCGGCTCTCCCTTCCCGCGATCAACAATGAATGGCCTGAGGCGTCTCCGGAGCGTCGAAGGGAGTTGTTCATGCAGCACGTCAGTCACAACATCGGACTTCTCTACTTCCTACAGAATGATTCCGAGGTCCCGGAAAAGTTCCGGACGGAGGCGCTGTCATGGGGCTTCTGCCGCGATGAGTTCACCGACAACGGTGGGCTGCCTGAGCAACTGTACGTCAGGGAGGGGCGCCGGATGAAAGGCGTACATCTCTTTACGGAGAAGGACACCCAACATGCGAAGGGCGATGCGCGCGGACTTTTTCAGCCGGATGCGATTGCCATGGGCGACTACGGACCGAACTGCCATGGCACGGGCCATGAGGGACCGCTGTTTGGCGGAAAGCACACGGGTGAGTTTTACAAGCGGGTTCCCCCCTATCAGATCCCCTATGGAGTCATCCTTCCCAAGGGTGTGAACAACCTTCTGGTGCCTGTGGCGGCTTCCTCTTCCCACGTGGGTTTCTGTGCGCTTCGTCTGGAACCCATCTGGGGTTCCCTGGGAGAAGCAGCCGGAGTCGCAGCGGGTTTGGCTGTGCGCGATTCACTGGCCGTCCAGTCCGTGGAGACCGACAAGATCCGGAGTCACCTTCATGCCAAAGGCGCAGCCACGATCTATGTCAGTGATGTCCAACCGGACTCTCGAGACTTCGAAGCGGTACAGTGGTGGGGTAGTCTTGGAGGACTGCGTGGTTTGAATCCCCAGCCGGAGAAACCGGGCGAAAGAGGCGCTCATCTCACCGGCCAGTACTATCACGCCTTTCCCGGACATGGGGTGGACTTGGATCTCGTTTTGGATCAGGCCACCCGTAGACGCTGGATGGTTCTGGTTGAATCTCTCGGAATCGATACCGAAGGATTTGATCAGGCGAAGACGCGTGGGCAGTTCATTCAAAAGGCGTTTGCCACCCGTATCCGCTGAAGACTTTCTATCGCCCAAAAAGAAAAAGGCCGCACCCGGAGGTGCGGCCTTTGAGAAAACGAATGACGTTCGGTGATCTATCTACATCTCATTCCAACTGGTGAGCTTGTAGAGTCCGGTGCCACCTTGGCGGCCAAGAAGCTCGTCGTAATGGAAATTGAAATGCCCGTTGAGTTTGGCTGATTTTGTAATCGCTGCTCCTACACAGTCGTAGTTGTTGTTGCCACCACCGCCCAGATGCATATGCGCCTGCGGGGCGTAGATGACTCCGGTAAACGAGGCATTGCCACCCATCTTGATGTTCTGGCAGTTGGGAGTTCCAAAAATCTTATAGTAGAGAGCATTGTTGTTCA
>CAZKNW010000636.1:0-2611 GCA_964554035.1 uncultured Verrucomicrobiota bacterium | reverse complement strand
CAACGGCATCCTCTTCAACCATGAATCACCCCGTCGTGGCGAAACCTTCGTGACCCGCAAGACCACGCGGGCCGTGGCACGCATCAAGAAGGGCCTCCAGGAGAAGCTCTACCTCGGCAACCTCGATTCCAAGCGCGACTGGGGCTACGCCAAGGAGTATGTGGAGGCGATGTGGCTGATGCTGCAGCAGGATGAGCCCGACGACTACGTCATCGCCACCAACGAGACCCACTCCATCCGCGAGTTCCTCGATGTGGCCTTCGAGCATGTCGGATTGAACTGGCACGACTACGTCGAGATCGATGAGCGCTATTACCGCCCGGCCGAGGTGGACCTGTTGATCGGGGACTACACCAAGGCCAAGAAGCAGCTCGACTGGGAACCCAAGACCAAGTTTGCCGACCTGGCCCGCTTGATGGTGGATGCCGACGTCCAGATGCTGGAGGACGACCTCTCGGGAGAGAAGGTCCGGCGCGAGAAGATCTGACCCTCATGCCCACCGCCCTGATCACAGGCATCACCGGACAGGACGGCTCCTACCTCACGGAGCTGCTGCTGGAGAAGGGCTACACCGTCCATGGGATCGTCCGCCGCACCAGCCTGCTCGAGCGCTCCCGACTGCGTCACCTCTTTGCCGATCCGGAGGTCTACGAGAAGCGGTTGTTCCTCCACTACGCGGATCTGGATGACGCGACCACCCTTCGCCGGGTCATTCTTTCCGTGGCTCCCGATGAACTTTATCACCTGGCCGGACAGAGCCACGTCGGGCTCAGCTTCGAGATTCCCGAATCCACCTGCCAACTGACGTCCCTTTCGACCCTCCGGATCCTTGAGATCATTCGTGATTTGGCGAACCCGCCAAGATTCTATCATGCCTCCTCTTCCGAGGTCTTCGGCTCCCCGAAGGAATCTCCCCAGAACGAGGACACCCCTTTCCGTCCTGTGACGCCCTATGGCTGTGCCAAGGCCTTTGCAACGCAGATGGTGGGGATCTATCGCAACAGTTTCGGCATCCATGCGGTCAATGGCATCACCTTCAACCATGAATCCCCACGTCGGGGTGAGAATTTCGTGACCCGCAAGGTCTGTCGCGCCGCAGCCGCCATCAAGAAGGGGCTCACCTCCCATCTGAGCCTGGGAGACACCTCGGCCAGGCGGGACTGGGGATGGGCGCCCGACTACGTGAAGGGCATGTGGCTCAGCCTTCAGCATTCTCCCGCAGGCGATTATGTCCTCGCGACCGGCAGACAGCACTCGGTACAGGATGTGGTGGAGGCCGCCTTTGCCACAGTTGACCTCGACTGGAGGCAACACCTGAAGCGCGACGAGCGCTTCGTCCGCAAGGCGGATCCCTGCAATCTCGTGGGGGATCCCGGCAAGGCCAGAAGGGAGCTCGGCTGGGAGGTTTCCATCGATTTCGAGGAGATGATCCGCCGCATGACGGAAGCGGAACTGGAAAACCTAGGCTGACCCGCGGCCCGGACATCACGCTGTATTCCTTCCTGGCGCCCTGCTAGGGTTCCCCCCGCAAACGAAGCAGACATGGACATCAACGTAGGCATCATCACCATTTCAGACCGCGCGGCAGCCGGAGACTACGAGGACCTCGGCGGCCCCGGACTGAAGGACTCCTGTGAGGAACGGGGGTGGAATGTCCGTGACATGAAGCTCGTTCCTGACGAGAAGCGTGAGATCCAGAGGGCCATCAAGGAGCAGATCGCCCGTGACTGTGGATTGATCCTCACCACTGGGGGGACCGGCATCGCCCCACGCGACATCACGCCGGAAGCCGTCCGTGAGATCGCCTCAAGGGAACTCCCCGGTTTCGGGGAGGCCATGCGGATGGAATCCCTCAAGATCACGCCCAACGCCATCCTTTCCCGCAGCCTCGCTGCCACCGTCGAAAACGCCCTCGTCGTCTGCCTGCCCGGCAAACCCAAGGGCGCCGTCGAATGCCTCGGCTTCGTCGCCGGGGCCATTCCCCACACCGTGAAGGTGGTTCAGGGAATCCCAACCAGCTGTTGATCCTTCAAGAATCGTGTCCGGTCTCATTGCCATCGTAGGACGTCCCAACGTCGGAAAATCCGCCCTCTTCAACCGGATCATCGGTCGACGCGTCGCCATCGTTCATGACGAGGCCGGCGTCACGAGGGATCGTGTCAGCTTTGAGGCGGAATGGGACGGCCATCCCTTCACCATCGTCGATACCGGAGGCATCGGACTCGTGGAGGGAGAGCGTTCGGAGGACATCATCACCCGCGCCACCGTGGACCAGGTCGACTTGGCCATTGGGGCTGCCGACGTGATCCTTTTTGTCGTCAACATCCAGGAGGGCATTGTCCCACTCGACGAAGAGGTCTCCAAGCGGCTCAGGCAGTACAACCGCCCTGTCATCCTCGTCACCAACAAGGCGGACAACACCGACATCGAGGCGGATCTGGTTGAATTCACACAGCTCGGATTTGAAACCATCTTTCCGGTATCCGCCATTCACGGACGAGGGCTGATTCCGCTGATGAATGCGGCTCTCAGGAAGCTGCCCGAACGCAGCGTCTCCGAAGAAGGGGAAGATAAGGAGAAGGCTGAGGATCCCCTCAAGATCTGCATCGTC
>CAZKNW010000635.1:0-2614 GCA_964554035.1 uncultured Verrucomicrobiota bacterium | reverse complement strand
TTACCCCTTCAGGACTTTGAAGTGGGACGCCTGCGGCGATGCGTCCCTACCCGCCATCGCAAGATGGCCCCAACAAAGTGGAGGGATAAGCTCCCGCGCATCCCACTTATCAGAGCCTGACATCCTGAGCCCATAGTGTCGGTGACAGCCCTTCCATGATTTACCCCTTCAGGACTTTGAAGTGGGACGCCTGCGGCGATGCGTCCCTACCCGCCTTCCCTCTCGCCCCCACGCTTTGGCAAGCGCTGCTACGTAGCCATCTGGCTTGACCGTCCAAGGCGTCAGAGCGATATGGAAAACATGAATTCCAAAGGCCATCCCCACCTGTCGCGTGTTCTCATGGCTGCCATGATGCTCGGATGTCTCACACTCCTGCCAGCGGCAACAGCCCAGGACGAAGGCGAATACTCCGGTGGCAAGCAGGGTGTGGTGGACCGCTTCAACCAGACGGGTTTGAAAGTTGGAGATCCCCTTCCAGATATCCAGTGCTTCGACGCCGAGGGCAAGCCCTTCAAGCTCAGCGAACTCAAGGGACAACCCACCTTGATTGCCTTCGGCTGTCTCACCTGACCACCCTTCCTTCGTAACGTCCCCGGTCTGGAGACGGTTCAGCGAGACTACGCGCCCAAGGGGGCCCGGTTCTACTATGTCTACAAGTCCCTCGCCCACCCCGAGCACAACGGCTACGTCACACCCGTAACCCTCAACGAACGACTCCTGCACATTGCGGAAGCCAAGCGCACCTTGGGCACAAAATTCACCTGGCTCTGTGACACCATGTCCAACGACGTGAAACACGCTTTGGGCAATGCGCCCAACTCCGAATACATCCTCGATGCCGAGGGCCGCATCTTTGCCCTGCGCGGCTGGAGCGATCCGACAGCCACCCGGGAAGACTTCGAACGCCTGCTCGGTCAGGTTGAGAATCCAACCACCATCGCAGATCTCAACCTTCCTTCCAATCCACCTCCCAAGATTGCCCCTCGCGGCATCGTTCCCAGGATCGACCGCCCAAGGAACATGATCGCCATCCGTTATGAAGCGCAGGTCGGTTTCAGGACCGACCCCATCTACGCCAAGCTCAGGGCGGAAGCGGAGCCGGAACTGCTGAGGAATGGCACCGGCAAACTCTACCTCGGTTTCTTCCCAGACCCGATCTACGGCGTCCATTGGAACAATCTCGTCGACCCCATACGTTACGAGATCAAGGCACCGAATGGAATCACGGTAAGCCCGGCACAGGGAGAAGGTCCCAGGATCGAGGAATCCTCCGACGTGGATCCACGCGAATTCCTGATTGAGATCGAGGGCGCCCAACCGGGGCAGAAACTGGAACTGGAGGTGCGCTACTTCGGGTGCAATGACGAGGAAGGCTGGTGCAAGGCGGTATCCGAAAGCTACACACTCCTGCTTGAGGGCGATCCGGATGGAGGACGTCCAAGGCCTCCGGCCTCAAACAACCGGCCAAACCAGAGGAGGGGCCGGGGCAACGCCCCACCTGAGTTTGTCATCCGCAGGTTCGACCAGAACCAGAACGGCCAGTTGGACCCAGAAGAACGCCCGGCCATGATGCAGTTCTTCGACACCAACAAGGATGGCCGGATGACACCCCGGGAACGCCAAAGCGGCATACGAAAAATCATGCAGGAGAATCGCTAGGAAAATGGAGGGATAAGCTCCCGCGCATCCCACTTATCAGAGCCTGACATCCTGAGCCCTTGATGTCCGCGACAGCCCTTCCATGATTCGCCGTGTCAGGCCTTTGAAGTTGGACGCCTGCGGCGATGTTCACCACCTTTGCGTTCCATCCTTTATCCCAGGAGGCAAACGCGCTAAAGCTCTTCCATCCACCATGGCCAGATACTGCTTACTCCTCCCTTGCTTCCTGATTCTCCTCCAAGGGTTCCTGCTCCACGCCCAACCGAAAGGTCATCAGGGGGACGTCATCGTCTACGGATCCACTCCGGGTGGTTTCTGCGCTGCGATTGCGGCTGCCCGCGAAGGGGCATCAGTGATCCTACTCAAACCCACCGACCACCTCGGGGCGATGAGCACCGGGGGCCTCAGCCACTGCGACTCGAACCAGATGGTCCGCTCGACCCTGATGGGGCTCTTCGATGAATGGCACACCCGCATCGTCAAGGACTACACCGACCGCGGTCTCAAGGCGCCCTACAACCCGGCCCTGAAGGATCAGTCACGCTGGACCTTTGAGCCCCATGTTGCAGTGCGGGTGACCCTAAAGATGCTCGAAGAAGCCGGAGTCACCGTGCTCACTGAGCGCTACCTGCAGTCGGTCGAAAAGGACGGTCCAAGGATCGCACAGTTGATCACCAGCAAGGGAACCTATTCCGCAAAGGTCTATGTGGACGGTACCTACGAGGGAGACCTGATGGCCGCGGCTGGGGTGGATTGGACCATCGGACGTGAAGGTCGCGCCGAGTACGGTGAGTCCCTCGCAGGCAAGCGCTACCCGAAGAAGGAAATGAACATCAACGGACTCGACGACAACGGAGATCCCCTTCCCCTGGTCACGACCACCGACGCCGGACCGGATGAGGATGGCGATCGGACAAGGGGCAGGCGTGGCGGCTGCCCTGGCGGCCAAACGCGG
>CAZKNW010000634.1:0-2621 GCA_964554035.1 uncultured Verrucomicrobiota bacterium | reverse complement strand
CGATGATGCCTCCCAGTGGGTGGTTGTTGATGCTTCGGATGTCTCCTTTGACTTTGGGACGGATGTGATCAATGCCGCGGGTGGTGACGCCCTGTTCCTCTTTACCGACAGCGGACTGGCTGGCGAAGGGATGGTGACCATCGGTATTGATGCTTTTGGCGTAGGTTTCAGCCAGACCGTTGAATGGAACTTCAATTCCACCTCGGCGGCCATCAGCGAGTCCTTCTCGGTAGGTGGCGTCGATTATGATTATGACTTCGAAGCGGGTCCGTATCACCAGCTGTCCACGATGACTTCGGTGACCATGGACATACCGGTGGCCGGTGTGACCCAGTCCTTCTCGGGCACCCTCGTCCTGGCCCTCGTTGAGAACGAGTCGGGATCCGATTATGCGACGATTGGTGTATCGGGCCTCGAGACCACTCTTGGAACCGGCGCGGTGAGTCTGACCCTGATGAACGGCACGGGGGCCTTCTACCTGGATGAGAATGGTGTCGCAGGATCGGTCAATGTCGAAACCGCGATCCTTGGCGGAACAACAGGGGTTTCGGTAACTGCGCAAAACCTTGATGTGGAGTTCAACAATACGGGCAGCGACGTCGGCCCAATCGGGATACCGATCTCCAACGATTCTTCCGAGAATGTGACTCTCGAGTTTAGCGGCGCCTATTACCACGACTACATTGCGGCCGTCGGATCGGTTGAGATCGACCTCGCGGGTTACATCATCATGGGAGGTGTCTTCGCCTTTGAAGTTTCCGGTGCCGACCCCGATACCCTGACCGTTGCGGCGGAAGAGGTCATGTTTGACTTGAAAGCCGGTCCGGTGAGCGTGGTTTCCTTCCACGAGGGCACCGGCGTCTTTGTCATCAACTCGGATGGATTCTTTGGCGAGGCGGAACTCGCTTTCGATGTGGGGCTGATCGCCATGAGTGGCGACATCACCATGGAGGTAAACACAACCTCCTCCTCCCAAGCCGCCACGGTGACCACCCCCTCTGGAATGACGTCCCTCAACCTCACGGATACCGAGTATCTTGAGATGTGTGTCTCGGGTCACCTCTTGCTGGGTTCGGTGGCGCTTCCCTTTGATTTCCTGATCGCTGTCGATACCGGGACCGGTGCCGTTGAGTTTCGTGAAAAGGGCAGCAACAACCTTTTGGTCTCGGTGGACACCTCTGGGAATGTGACGGTCGACGGTGGAATCAGCTTCGACGATTTTGCCCAGGCGGGGCCGCTGGAATTTGTCAGCATGCTTCGGCAGCTTGCCAACTGGCTGGCTCTTTTCCGCGATTCCAGCCTCTTCGACCAGGTGATCCCTTTCACGGACGGTACCACGCTGGGCGATGCCTTCGATTGGTCTCAGGCTTTTGTCGAGGAAGTCTTCAGCCATATGGTGAGCATCGAGTTCCTGGCCTCCCGTGATCTTGAACAGGATCTGATCGACGAAGGTGGAAGCATCACGCTGACGAGTGCGGAGTTTGATCTGGTGATCGGAGACACCAGCTACACGGGATTCTCCGTCAGTGGGTCCTTCACTTCACTGGAGAATCCTTTGGATCCATTTGATGCCAATACCCTGGCAGGTCTCTTCAACCTCGAGTTTGCCTCCAAGGGCGTGGATAACCTTGTTGTTGCGCGGGTGAATGATTCTTCACCGGATGATGCCACCTTCGTCATTGCCCTTCATCCCGACCAGATTGCTGCGGACCCGACGCTGGAACTTCACAACCCGAACAGTGAACTCAGTGATGTCATCGGTTTCTCCCCGGATGATGGCGATCCTGACACCCCTGAACAGGTTGGCCTGGAGAATCAACGGTTTGGTATTGAGGATCTGATCGAGGAGCTCGGCATGCTGCTGACCGGATCCCCGGTGAACTACGATCCGGTGGCGCAGATGTATTCCTTCCCGGCGACGATCAACTGGAGTCCTGATACTCCGCTGGTGGTGCCCTTCGATTTCGAGGCGGATTTCGGTCCTCTGGCGAATGCCAGCCTGAGTGGAGAACTCCAGCTGGATGCCGTGCTGGAACTGGGCCTGACCTTGGGCTTCGACCTCAGTGCCGCCGCCACGCCGGTGGTTCTAAGTTCAACGCTGGTCCCTGTTCCCAGCCATGGGCGCTTGACCGATGACGCCACATTCGAGGTCTTCTTCAACGATGATCCGACCGGCATCACCATGACGCTCACGGCTGCTTCCACCGCTGACAACAACTCCATCGAGGATCTCGCCGACGACCTCAATGCCTTGTTTGCTTCCGAAACCTACGGTGGAGATGATCTCGACGACGTACTCTACGCCCAGAAGGCGGGGAATGGCCTCGCCATCATGGTGCTGGACGAGGACGCCGATGGTGACGGGGCGCTTGGAGTGGATGAGGACAAGAATGGCAACGGGGTGCTGGATACCCACTTGAACTTGATCCGCAGGATGTCCATCCGTTCGCTGGCCGGAGATCCATTTGCAACGGAACTAGGGTTCGGCGCCGAGGTGATTGACCTGGATGACAACCCTGGCACCACCAATGACCAGTACTTCGTGACCTCATCAACCTCACCGATGAAGGGCCTCTTCGTCGAGGATGTCAGTCTCTCCGGTGGTGTCTCCATGATCACGA
>CAZKNW010000633.1:0-2622 GCA_964554035.1 uncultured Verrucomicrobiota bacterium | reverse complement strand
TGGGATTTGGTGGCAGCTGTTTTCCCAAGGACCTGAGCGCCTTCATCGCGATCTCGGATGAGTTGGGCTATGACTTCGCACTGTTGAAGGAGGTGCAGCGGATCAACGCCGACCAGATGTCACGCTTTGTCCGGAAGATCACCGACACCCTCTGGGTCCTGAAAGAGAAGAAGATCGGCGTCCTAGGACTGGCCTTTAAGCAGAACACCGATGACACCCGCATGTCACCGGCCGTTGAGCTCTGCAACCGCCTTGCTGCGGAAGGTGCCGAACTCCGGGTGCATGATCCCAAGGCCATGGAGAAGGCCCGCCCGCTGCTTCCCGAGGGGATCACTTATGTCGATGACATGAATGATGTTGCCGAGGGTTGTGATGCCCTGGTGATCGCCACGGAATGGCCGATCTTCACGGAACTCGACCTTGAGAAGGCCCGCAAGTCCATGTCGGCTCCCATCATGTTTGATGGCAGGAACCTTTTTGATCCGCAGGAAATGGAGAAACTCGGCTGGACCTACAAGAGTATTGGGCGATAGTCGCTGTGCGGAACATGATCCCAAATCTTTCGGGCCGCTTTTGTGAGCGGCCCTTTTTTTGATCTCGAATGTGTGGCATTGCCGGAATCCTGAGACTTGATGGAGGGAAGGTCGACAAAGGGGAGTTGACCACGCTTCGTGATGCGATGGTGAACCGTGGTCCGGATCACGGCGGTCTCTGGAGCAAGGGAGGCATCGGGCTCGCCCATCGGCGGCTCAAGATCATCGACCTGTCCGAACAGGGGAACCAACCCATGGCCAACGAGGATGGAAGGATCCGTGTGGTGTTCAACGGTGAGATCTACAACTTCCAGTCCCTGCGGAAACAACTCGCGGAAAAGGGGCACCGTTTCCGGTCCCAGACCGATACCGAGGTCATCGCCCACGGATACGAGGAGTGGAGGGAGGATCTCTTTGAAAAGCTGGATGGCATGTTCGCCATCGCGGTCTGGAACGAGGAGACCAGGGCCCTGACGCTGGCCCGTGACCGCTTTGGGAAGAAGCCGCTCTTCTTCCTGATGAATGACAACGACCTCATCTTCGCCTCCGAAATCAAGGCCATCTGGGAGATCCGGAAGGCGGCTCTGACCATCGAGCCAAGGGGAATTGACTGCTTTCTGCATCACCTTTCGCCGACACAGGACTTCTGCATCTATCGCGAAGTCACCAAGGTCAGGCCGGGGCAGAGGGTGAGGGTGGACATGGAGGGCCGCCTCGTCTCGGAAACCTACTGGCGACCATCCTTTCAGAAGAAGAAATGGCGAACACCCGAGGAGACCATCGACCGGGTGGATGAAACGCTTCGGAATGCCGTCCGGAAGAGGCTGATCAGTGATGTGCCGCTCGGTGCCTTCCTCAGCGGTGGGATCGATTCCAGCCTGGTGGTGGCCATGATGAGTCATGTGTCCTCGGATCGGGCCAAGACCTTCTCGATCGGTTTTGAGGAACAGGATTTCTCGGAGCTGGAATATGCCCGCGCCGTGGCCGACTACTACGATACCGAGCACGAGGAGATCATCCTCAAGCCGGATGTGCAGGGAATCCTGCCGTCCCTCGTCTGGGAATATGGTGAGCCCTTCGCGGACTCTTCCGCGATTCCGACCTACTATGTTTCCAAGGCGGCACGCGAGCACGTCACGGTGGTGCTGACCGGCGATGGAGGGGATGAACTCTTCGGCGGTTACGACATCGCCAGGGCATCGCATTATGCCTCACTTCTTTCGATGGTCGTCCCAGGTTCCATCCGGGCGATGCTGGAGGATCTGCTGCTGCCGGATGAACGCGTTCTGGAAGGACAAGGGCCGTTGCAGAAGCTGAGAACCCTCCTCGTGCATTCCAGTGACCGATTTCGCAAGCGTCACCGCTACACCCAGGCCTGGACCGCGGGGCACAAGGCGGGCCTTTACACCGAGGCCTTCGTCGATGCCCTCGAAGGCTGGGAGTCGTGGCAGTATTTCCAGAAGTTCGGATCCGCCATTCGTGATCTCAAGCTGGTGGACCAGAACCTCTTCCAGACCATCGTCGGGCGTCTCCCGAATGACTACCTCATCAAGATCGACGTGGCGTCGATGATGAATTCCATGGAATTGAGGAGTCCCTTCCTCGACCGGGACCTCTCCGATCTTTCCGAGTCGATTGAACCGGAACTCAAGGTGAAGGGCGGTACGCAGAAGTTCCTGCTCAAGAAGGTGGCTGAGCGTTATCTCCCCCACGAGGTCATCTATCGTCCCAAGCGTGGCTTCTCGCTTCCCCTGAAGCACTGGCTTGCTAGCGATTTTCATGCGGTGGCACGGGATCTCATCCTGAACGGCAGCGTGTTGAAGAAGGGTTGGTTCCGCAGGGAATGTGTCGTTCAGACCCTTGATGAGCACCAGTCCCGCAAGAAGGATCACACCCACCGCATCTGGAGCCTGCTATGGCTCGAGATCTGGTATCGGTTGTTCATTGAGCAGTCGATGAACAAGGATGACTCTCTGGCCTGAGTGAGGAGAGGTGGAACCCTTCCTCGACGGCACTCTGCCGTGGACAAGCCCCTCATTCATGTCGGATGATCCTCCGCAGTCATGGCGGAGAACTTCCAGATTGCAGA
>CAZKNW010000632.1:0-2646 GCA_964554035.1 uncultured Verrucomicrobiota bacterium | reverse complement strand
CACCCACCAAGAATCCACGCTACCTGCAGACCAAGCCTGATCTTCTGGCCCCCGAGGAAACCTACCTCGCCGAGGTGGCAGTTCGACTCCTCAGGAAGATTGCCCCTGGTAAGCCCGTCTACCTGCCGGTCAATGCGGTTCTGCCCGGCCGCCGGAACAATCCGCCAGACGACGGCATCCGTCCGCTGGCCAATTACAACCCGATCCATTTCATGGAGCTGCCCGAGCTCTTCATGGAGTACATCTGCAGCATGACCGGCAAGAGTCCGAGCACCACGGGTGCAGGTTCCGAAGGCGCCCTGACCAAGGGGCCCTTCAACGCCCTGCCTCCGATCCTCGATCTCAATGCAGCACTGGTTTCCTATCTGCTCACCAACGACAGTGCCTTCGTTACGGCAGCCGGCTACGTTGGTCCCAAGAAACGGGTGGACCACGACATCAGCATGTTGATCCCCGAACTGTGGTGCAGGATGTCCCCCGCCGAGCGCGATCCCAAGTCCCTCATCGCCAACGGATACCTTGAGAAGATCCCGGACATGGAGTTCAACGGCGAACCCGTGCTCTCCAGCCGCCTTGGCTACCGAATCACAGAGAAGTTCGTCCACGTCTTCTTCGGCCGCATCTTCCATCACCCCCATCAGGTCCTGACCGAGGAGTACCTCAAGCCGGAACTGCAGGGCATGGACATCTTTGCGGACGGGATGGACAACATCGTGAGCACCCAGAAGCGGGTCGCACAGAACTACTTCAACGACGGCAGCGTCGAGATGGCCTGTCCTCCCCTCAAGGCCCTCCTGCACATCATGCTCAACGGAGAATATGAGGGTAAGTCCCTGCAGGATCCCTCCATTCGCGAGCTCTTCTCCCGGGAGAACATGCTCTCCAGCGACTGGTACAAGGAGCGCCTCAAGGTCAAGCAAGCCCGGGACATCCGTCTGTGGGAAGGTCACGTCAAGGCATTGGAGTCCTTCAGCCAAAAGACAACCCACTCCCAGGAAAGCACCCGCCTCGGCATTCCCGACCGGCTCACCAAGGCCAAGGACACCCTCGAGGAAATCCGCTCAGCCACCTACCTTGAAAAGCTGAACGGCACCCTGGGCGTTCAGCCCGGTTTGTACCCCCCAGAAGTGTGAATGCAGCCGCCCGCTGCCGCATTCGCAAGAATGTGGTGAATGGGACCCGCATCCGAGATTCGCCTGCCCCACAGATTTTTTCTGTGGGGCTTTTTTGACCTTGGGGGGAATCCCAATTTCCTCCTTGCCACTTGACCGGTTCCTTGGCCTTCTCCCCGACTCACAATGGATATCACAAAGGATCCCATTCCCGAGCTGATCCGGCGCATCGCTGTGCCTGCCAGCATCGGGATCTTCTTTCACACCATGTACAACGTGGTGGATACATTCTTTGCGGGAAAGATCTCCACCGACGCCATCGCCGCGCTCTCACTGTCGTTTCCCATCTTCTTCATGATCATTGCCATGGCTTCCGGACTCTCCCAAGGCAGCACGGCCCTGATCGCCAACGCTCTGGGGGAACAGGACGCCGCCAGGGCGCAGACCTTTTCCCTTCAGTCCATCAGCTTTGGCCTGATTCTTTCGATCCTTCTGAGTCTGGGCGGCCTGCTGGCAGCTCCATCGATGTTCCGACAGCTCGGTGCCACAGAAGAGTATCTCGCGATTTCAATGTCCTACATGAGCATTGTCCTTTGCGGAGCCGTCTTCTTCGTTTCACAGGGCGTACTGAATGCATCACTCAACGCTCAGGGTGACACCAACACCTTCCGCAACCTCTTGATCATCGGATTCCTGCTCAACTGCATCCTCGATCCCTGGTTCCTTTTCGGTGGTCTTGGTATCCCTGCCATGGGCATCGGTGGCATCGCACTCGCCACCGTGCTGATCCAGGTGGTCGGCTGCCTCTACCTGATCCACCGGCTGAAGAAGACTCAACTCTGGAACGATCTCGACCTGTCCCGGATGAAACCAGACATGGGCTACTTCAAGGATATCGCCGTCCAGGGGATTCCAGCCGGTCTGAACATGATGACAGTGGCCATCGGAATCTTCGTCATCACATGGTTCGCCGCCAAGTTCAGCAAGGAAGGTGTGGCCGCCTACGGCATCGCGACACGCATCGAGCAGATTGCGCTGATGCCTTCGATCGGATTGAACATTGCCGTAATCACCATCACCGGACAGAACAACGGAGCACGACTCTACGACCGGATCTCGACCACCTGGAAGACCACCATCCGGTACGGGCTCATCCTGATGGTGATGGGAGGTGTCTTCATCTTCCAGTTCGCCGGTGTCCTCATGAATTTCTTCACCGACGATGCCGCAGTCATCCGGATTGGAGGTGACTACCTGAAGATTGCCGCCATCACCCTGCCTTCCTACATCATCCTCTTCCAGACCGTCTACATGCT
Source organism: uncultured Verrucomicrobiota bacterium (assembly GCA_964554035.1). Lineage (GTDB taxonomy): Bacteria > Verrucomicrobiota > Verrucomicrobiia > Limisphaerales > CAZKNW01 > CAZKNW01. Next base: position 218 of record CAZKNW010000632.1, on the reverse strand, counting down.
GCAGGGGTTGAAGAGACCCATGTATGCACTAGGGATCGGGCTCTACCGTCAGATTGTTGCACCCTGCGCCGTCTTCTACTTTCTGGCGTTCCGACTGGACTGGAAACTCGACGGCATCTGGTGGGGGGTGTTCCTGGTGACATGGAGCGCAGCCCTGGTGACAATCTGGTTCGGGCGGCGCACACTTTGCGAGGTTGAGGCTGGGGAAACCGGAGCCT
>CAZKNW010000631.1:0-2648 GCA_964554035.1 uncultured Verrucomicrobiota bacterium | reverse complement strand
CGTAACCTTGGGTTCTTCAGCACGGCCGAGAGCCTGGTCGGCAACAACGTGGTGCTGGCGATCTTCAAGCACATCACGAATCCGGAGTGCCGCCAGTATCTCCTTCGCCAGTCCTTTGAGGAGGCGGTCCACACCCATACCTTCCACTACATTTGTGAGTCTCTTGCCCTGGATGAACGCGAGGTCTTCAACATGTATCACGAGGTGAATTCGATCCATGAGAAGGATGCCTTCGAGATGACCTTGACCGAGGACATCCTGAAGCCCGACTTCAACACGAACACCACCGGGGGCATCCAGAAGTTCATCAAGAACCTGGTTGGTTTCTACGGTGTGATGGAGGGCATCTTCTTCTACAGCGGCTTTGTCATGATCCTCTCCTTCCACCGCCAGAACCGCATGCGTGGGATCGGTGAGCAGTTCCAGTACATCCTCCGTGACGAGACCATCCACCTCAATTTCGGCATCGACCTCATCAACGGGATCAAGAGCGAGAACCCGGAGGTCTGGACACCGGAGTTCAAGCAGGAGCTGACCGAGATGTTCGAGAAGGCCGTGGAACTCGAGATCGCCTATGCGCAGGACTGCCTGCCGCGGGGCGTGCTTGGACTGAACGCGGACCAGTTTCAGGAATATGTCCAATACATTGCCGACCGGCGCATGGAGCGGATCGGGCTCGAGCCCATGTTTGGCAGCAAGAATCCCTTCCCGTGGATGAGTGAGACCATGGATCTCGGCAAGGAGAAGAACTTCTTTGAGACTCGTGTGACCGAGTACCAGACCGGCGGAACACTGGAATGGTAGCATATCCCGGAACCCATCCTGAGGATGGGTCCCGGACTTCGAATTTGAGCCGGGGGCCTCATGAGGCCTCCGGCTTTTTCATGGGGTATTACAATCGAGGGCTTGATGAAGCTCCCTCATGACGTAACTTGTCAGCATGGCGTCCATTCTGGTCAGCAGCGATGATTCCCGGTCCTTTGACGTGACCGTGGAATCGGATTCCGTCACCCGGCACCGGGTCACGCTGGATCCCGTCTATTACCAGATGTTGGCAGGCGGAAAGGTGGATGAGGAGCGCCTGATCGAGGCCTCCTTCGAGTTTCTCCTGGAAAGGGAGTCCAACACCTCGATCCTTGGTGAGTTCGACCTTTCCGTCATTCGCCGCTACTTCCCGGAATACGAGATCGAAATCATGAAGATGCTCTGATGGCACTCCTGAACGACAACGAGCGGAAGGATGCCGGGACCCGTCTCAAGGACTGGGCCTTCTCGCAGAAATCCATCCGCAGGACCTACACCTTCAAGGACTTTGTGGAGGCGATCCGGTTCGTCGACCAGATGGCCATCCTGGCGGAGGAGGCATGGCACCACCCGGACATCGACATCCGATGGAACAAGGTATCGTTGGAGCTCTCCACCCACGATGAGGGGGGATTGACGGTGAAGGATGTTGATCTGGCCGTGAAGCTGGATGCGCTTCGGTCAAGGATGTAGGCCATCTTCTGGGTGGTAGGCCTGTCGGTTGCTTTCCCTGACTCTTCCATGACCCTTCACTTTCCTTCGGGCTCGATGGGGCGAGGTGTCCCTCGGCCCGGGCAGGGGATATTGCCCTCAAGTGAGTCCGACAGGCAGCCGATGAACTGGGGAGACAGGAATATCAGCTTCCGGTGAGGCTCCGTGGGGTCCGCAGATCAGCGCACGGGAGGGGCTTCGTCAGTCCGTGGTGGATTCCTGTTCAATGGAAACCGTCCAGCTTTGTTCTGATCTAAATGCCTGCCCCGACACTAGCAGCCTTTGAGCGACCCATTACCGTGGGGATAGCGGATCTCTCGGTGACCAACAATCCCAGTGTCATCCTCACCACCTACTCCTTGGGAAGTTGCCTTGGAGTGACCCTTCATGATCCCGTGGCCTGTGTCGGGGGGATGCTTCACCTGATGCTTCCGGATTCCTCCATCAACAAGGAGAAGGCCAGGTCCAAGCCGGCCATGTTCGCCGACTCCGGCGTCCCGATGCTCATCGATCACGCGCTCAAGCTGGGAGCCAGCCTGGACCGGATGCGTGTCTGTGTCGCCGGGGGATCCCAGATCATGGATGCCCAGGGCTTCTTCAACATCGGCAAGAGGAACTATATCGCCCTCGTCATGCTCCTATCCAACCGGGGACTGGAGATCGATGTGGAGGATATCGGAGGAAGTGGAAACCGGACCATGTCCATGCGCCTGTCCGATGGGCAGGTCAAACTCAAGATTTCAGGTAAAACCCGACCCCGTCATCCTATGACTGAACTGGAAACCTTCATAGACGAGCTGAAGGACGTGCCTCCCGCACCGATGGTGCTGGGGCAGCTCCTTCCCATCTTGAGCAATCCCAATTCCAGCACCACCGACATCGTGGAGTTGATCTCCTATGATCCGGGCCTGACAGCCAAGGTGCTCAAGATGTGCAACAGCGCCTATTTTTCCGGGGCCACTCCGGCGGACACCCTCGACGAGGCGGTGGCCCGTCTGGGTTTCAACCAGCTCTTCGACCTGGTCTCCATGGCTGTTTCCCAGTCCACCCTAGGTGGTAGCCAGGAGGGCTATGGCATTGATGAGGGCGAACTCTGGAGACACTCCGTGGTTTCTGCGGTATCGAGCCGGGTT
>CAZKNW010000630.1:0-2655 GCA_964554035.1 uncultured Verrucomicrobiota bacterium | reverse complement strand
AAAGGATCATCAGGGAGGTCTTCAAGGATGTGGAAGAGGTCGATATCCAAAAGGATGACGAGAAACTGGACCAGTTTCTTGACCGACTGGAACAGGAGGTTGTTGTAGAACGGAACAAGGAGAAGAAGGATGCCAGGCACGGGGGAGACGATACTCCGCGACAGAAATAAGAATTGCTGCACATTTCAAGCCCCCGATTTGCATTGAGTTGCGCGGCATCAGAGGCAACTATTCGGCCGCCCATGAAAAAGCACTTCATTCTCTCGATCGTTGCCCTTTTCTGCTTCGGCAACAGCCTCTTGGCGGCGCAGCCCTCTTCCGTTCCTGCGATGCTTTCCGCAGCCCAGACCTTCATTTCTTCTCTCGACGACGGCCAGAAAGCGAAGGCGTTGTTCGCATGGGAGGACAAGGAGCGAGTCAACTGGCACTTCATTCCCAAGGAACGCAACGGACTTCCCTTGAAGGACATGAACGATGCCCAGAGGGAATTGGCCAATATCCTCCTGAGCTCCGGAATGAGCTACAGAGGATTCGGCAAGGCTTTGACCATCATGAGTCTCGAGCACGTTCTGTGGGAACTCGAGAATCATGCACCCAAGCGCGATTCCGGTAATTACCTATTCTCCATCTTCGGGACTCCTGAGAAGGACGGTACCTGGGGTTGGCGATGCGAGGGGCACCATCTGTCCCTGAATTTCACCATTGTCAAAGGCAAAACAGCCGTGGCAACCCCTTCTTTTTACGGGTCCAATCCCCAGAAGATCCTGTCGGGCCCCAGAAAGGGTCAGGTTGCCCTCGGTGCCGAGGAAAACCAGGGCCGGGACCTGGTCAACGCACTCAAGGGTGAACTGCGAAAAAAGGCGATCATTGCCGACAAGGCCCCAAAGGACATCCTGACAGGTGGAGGCAAAGTTAAGGTTGCTCCACTTGAAAACGAAGGTGTGACACGCGGGGAGCTTGGCAAGGGCCTGCAGATGAAACTGGATCGCCTGATAAAGGTCTACCTCCAGCGTCACAGGCCGGACATCGCGCTGCGTGACTGGAAAAAGGCTGAAGCGGCCGGACTCGACAAGATCCGGTTCGCATGGGCGGGAGGCACCAAGCGCGGAGAAGGACACTACTACAGGATCCAGGGCCCCACCTTTCTCATCGAGTATGACAGCACGCAGAACGACGCAAACCATGTGCATGCGGTCTACAGGGATTTCGAGAGTGACTTCGGCGAGGACCTTTTGAAGAAGCATTACGCGACGTACCCACATGCACGATAGGGTTTCTCCTCCTTTTCAGCCCGGACAATCCATAGAACTCGAGGTTACGGACATCGCCTTCGGCGGCGAAGGCGTTGCTCGTGTGAAGGATTTCGTCGTCTTTGTCCCCTTTGTCATTCCCGGCGAACGCGTCAAGGCTAGGGTCAAAGAGGTCAAGAAGAGTTTCGCACGAGCCGACCTTGAGGAAGTCCTGAAGCCTTCCCACTGGAGAAGGGAGGCCGAATGCGCCTATTTCGGGGAATGTGGTGGTTGTCAATATCAGCACATTGCCTATGAGCGGCAACTCGAGATCAAGCACCAGCAGGTCTCCGAGATCTTCAAGAGAATCGGGAACATGGGAGAAGCGACCATCGCACCGGTCGTTCCCTGCCCCCGGGAGTTCGGCTACCGGAACCGGATCATGGTTCGCAGTCACTGGAACGGCAGGGAGAAGAGACTGGAGATTGGATTTGTAAGGCACGACAACAACTGGGTGGTACCGGTCGAGGAGTGCAAGATTGCCGAGAAGGAGATCAGCGACCAGATCCCGGATATCCACAGGAACCCGCCTCCCAAAGGCGGGATCAAGGTGGTTCTTAGGAAGAGACCGGAAAACTGGGTGGTTCCGGGCGACTCCTTTTTCCAGAACAACTTCTTCATGCTCCCATCGTTGATCGGCAGCGTTGCCGAACGCTTGTCGGACAATGGAAGCCGGTTCCTGATTGATGCATTTTGCGGCGTCGGATTCTTCGCACTTGAACTGGCATCGAGGGTGGAATCCTTCGTGGGGGTGGAATTTGACCGCCCTGCCATCAAGGCAGCTCGGGAAAACATGGCGAACCGTGGCATCTCCAATGGCGATTTTGTTGCAGGAGCGACACAGGATCTCCTTGGTTCCCTGTTGAAAAGGTTTCCAGCGAACGATTCGACCGTGGTTTTGGATCCGCCCCGGAAGGGGTGTTTTCCACAGGCGATAGAGGCGCTTCGCAGAGCCCGGCCAAGCCAGATCATTTATGTTTCCTGCCATCCAGCGACTCTCGCGAGAGACCTGAAACTTCTGTGTGCTGACGATGTTTATCAACTGAGACACGTGACCCCGCTCGACATGTTTCCACAGACGGCCCATGTTGAATGTGTTGCCGACCTCAGGCTGGTGTCGGCAGACGGACCTGATTCATGAGCCAGGAAGCAAAGCAACCAACCCGATGGCGACTCATCCTCGCAGCCTGCGTTGGAGGAGCGGCAGCACTGCTCTATCTGCTCACCATGCCGCAGTGGTTGACCTTGAAGAGTGTCGCCATGGTTTCGAGGGTGGCAGGTTGGACCTGGTGGCTTCCGGAAGTCGGGGCTCCCGTCACCATGGTGGCCGCCCTTCCCTTTCAGGTGATCGGCCCGGAAAGCCTGC
>CAZKNW010000629.1:0-2660 GCA_964554035.1 uncultured Verrucomicrobiota bacterium | reverse complement strand
GCAGGATCGAAGATATGGATCTCCAGTTTGTTGAGTCCCATGGCAAGGTGGGCGAGCCAGTAGCCCTCCTCAGACCGGGTCATCCGCCTCAGGACGCCCTGCACCTCGACTCGCTGGTAGTTGTGCCTTCCCGACATCAGATCGGCGTAGGTGACCTGAGGTGCGTTCGGGAGAGGGGCTTCTCCAATGACCGTCATGTGGTCGCAGTCGATGCCCGGCACGAACAGCCCCTTCTTGGTTGAGCCGGTGATGCGTAGCAGATCACCCGGTACCAGGTTCGTGTTGACCGAGGGGCCCTGGATGAAGCTGCCTCCCGTGACGTCCTGGATGAAGACGGTCCCTCCGCCATCCACGAGGGTGACGATGGCTTCCAGTTGAACCGGGAGGCCGCTGTCCGCCACCGTGTCGGGAAGCAACCTTACCTGGGCACAGGTCACGAGAGGGCGGGTCAACTCCTGTGCAGACAGGGTCAGGCAGCTCACGAGGAGGATCAGGGGCCAAGGGCTATTCCTGGACCAGATGCTTGGGTTGGCGTTGGAGATGTCCATGTTCCCAGAACCAGCGTATGCCGTCCTCGAGCGTTTCGTCGAGCGGTCGCACACTCCAGCCGAGTTCTTCCCGGGCGCGGCTGTTGTCGATCTTAAGGGGAACCTTGGCGAGTCGCACGCCGGTAATGGGTGCTTCCGGCGGCTTGCCGGTGAGGTTGGCGAAGGCTTCGGAAAAACAGGCGTAGAGCAGGGCCACGGTGTAGGGGACCTTCCTGTTGGGCATGGGGAGTCCGGAAACCCGTCCCAGATGGCCGAGAAATTCGACGAGGTTCAGGTTGTGGCCTGCGAGTATGTAGCGTTCACCGGGGCGGCCCTTCTCCTCGGCAAGCACGTGTCCACGGGCTGCGTCACGCCCGTCGACCATGTTGAGCACCGAATCCAGCACGGCTGGATGCTTCCCATTCAGGAATCCGAGCTGCATCCGCGCCGGCGGGGTCAGGTTGTGGTCTCCAGGTCCGATCGGGACCGTTGGATTGACCACGATGACGGGCATGCCTTTCGAGGCCGCCTCCATTGCCACCTGTTCAGCCAGGAACTTGGACTTGCAGTAGTGCCCCGGCATGTCGTCGATGGTCCTTTCGATGCGCTCGTTGATCATGCCATCACCCGCTTCAAGCTTGAGTCCCTGCAGGATGGATTCGGTGGAGCAATGCACGATCCTTGAGGTGCCGGCCCTGTGGGCCGCCTCGAACACGATGCGGCTGCCATTCTCGTTGATGTCGTAGAAATCCTGCTTTCTTGCCGACCAGAGCCCGGCCATGGCGGCAAGGTGAAAGACACTGTTGACGCCCCGGACAGCATGCTCGACCGCTGAAGTGTCCCTGATGTCTCCTGTCAGATACTCGACGCCCTCGACGGGATGGGAAGGGTCTGAGAGATCAAGGACACGGACGTTGTCACCGCGCTTGAGTAGTTCCCTCACGAGATGTGTTCCCAGGAAACCACAACCACCCGTCACAAGGCTTGTCTTGGGCCCTTGGCTGCTCATCAGCAGGGAGGGAGATAGTTCCACTGGTCGATGAAGCCGGACCAGCGGGAATAGACCTTTTGGTTGTCCTCGTCTGAAATGTCGTAGCTGTTCTTCTTGTAGCTCTTGACGGAAGCGAGGTAGGTGCGGAACCAGGATTCGCCCTCGGCGTAGTGATCGAGGTTCAGTCCCTGGAGGATGTTGCGGATCTGCCCGAGAGGATCCTTCTCCAGATCCTCATAGCTCATCTGCACGAAATCGCCTTCAGGCAGTTTGCTGCAATCCTTCTCAGCCAGGTCCATCATGCGCGGATAGGCGCCAAGGATCAGCTCATCGATGTCGACATCGCACTCATCCTGAAGGGCAAACTCCCGGAGGAGCTTGTTCCAGAAATTCCTCATGCTCTGGAACACGATGTAGGGATTGCGGTGGATGTGGATGAACTTGGCGTTGGGAATGAGCTTCCTGATGTGTGCGACCCTTGCCGTGTAGACCGGGTTCTTGATGAAGAGCTGTCGTCCCGGGAACAGCACCTGCAGCTTCTTCAGGTAGAGCAAGAAGACGTGGTTCCAGTCCTCGATGTCCGCCTCCGTCGCCCCGTCGAAAAAGATGCCGCGATCAAAAAGCTCCTGGAGCCTCTCCGGAAAGTAGATCCCATGGTAGAAGCTCATGTGCGTCATGCTGGCCAGTGCGATCTCATCCTCTTGGGGTGAGTCGGGATTGACCGGCACGCGGTCGATGAACCTTTCGGAGGGAAGGGCCCTCTCCAGCAGGGGACGGAACACCCGGGCGATTCCCAGCATGTCCCATGGGAGGCCGGTCGCCAGGGGGGGGACGTATCCGATCATCGGTGACTTCGCGAGGATGTTGTAAAGGTGGGTCGTGCCGGACCGCCAGTGTCCTATGATGAAGACCGGTGGATGCTCAAAGGGTTCATCCTCCAGGTGCAGCGTACCGATCTTCTCCAGGAGCGAGCAGGGGGATCTCCCCAGCACGGATCCCAGGACGGGAAGCAGTTTGCCAAGCTTGGAGGTGGAGACGCCGCCATTCTCGGCCAGCACGTTCAGGAGCGTCGTCCAGTCGGCACCGGCGAGCGGGTGGACCGGATTGTTCTTCTTGGGGCGGGCATGCTGCACGCGACCTAG
>CAZKNW010000628.1:0-2665 GCA_964554035.1 uncultured Verrucomicrobiota bacterium | reverse complement strand
AATCGGGCACTTCGAGCGGTGTTAAGTGCCGCGCCTTTTCGATCACCAGCATGGCGGAATCATCGGTCGAAGCAGCGCTCAATGCACATAGGTTGAAGATGGCCGCCAAGGCCAGAAATGCGAGGACCGGGGGGATGAAAAACGAGGGAATTCTCCCCGGACGGAGAACCCGCCATGCGAGCAGGAGCATCGTAACGGATGCCGTCAGCGAAAGGAGTTTGCGCCATTCCGAGAGCGAAAGGCTTCTAATGAATCTTCCGAGAAAAGCCTGTTGGATCTGTTTTCTGCCGCCTGAGACCTTCTGGCGGGCAAGACTGAGATTATGACGTATGTCCGTTGCCCGGGGTTGCTCCCTGAGCGCAGCGCTAAAGTGGGCGATTGCGCGCCCTCTCTCGTCCATCTGGAGGTAGGCTGTCCCGAGGTTATAAAGGACGACGGGTTGAGGTGATGCCGGATCGAGGATGGACTGATATGATTCGACAGCAGCGATGAAGCGCCCTTCGTTGTAGGCCTTGTTTGCCTCTTCAAAAGTGGCGCGAAGCGGGATCTGAAGGGATAGAAACAGGATGATCACCAGGGCAGGATGGAATGGGGATCCCCGGCGGAACACGGTTGATGGAGGGATTCTCGTTTCTTCGATCAGGTGCCTTATTTCGCTCAATTCCGTGGACGAACGATCAGGATCGAACTTGTATCTCAGCAAGGTTTCGAATGCGGAGGAATAGCGCGCAGCTTCAACCGGTCCGATGATCTTCGCAAGGCGGATGATTTCAAGATCGGAGCCTGTGAGGGTATTCTCGTCGGTCTCCAGAAGGATTGCCATCCGGAGTTGCAGAATACGGATGTACTTGGAGAGGATGTCCTCGCTCAATGTGGAGCACTCCCCTTTGGAGATCTCCTTTTCCAGCTTCTTCATGCGCCGCCATCGATCTCGAGTTGCAAAGTAGGATGGAAACCTTTGCCTTTGGTGGAATCTCCACTTGATCGAGAGGGCAGCGAGGAGCAGCAGAAGGCTTACAAACAAGGCGACGTGGGTGGCGATCCCCAGTAGATGGAGGGCTGGACGGACGGAAAGGTCGTAGCGGATGGGCGCTACTTCTGTGTTGGCCTTGGCTTCTGACGGGCTTGCCTCGATGGAAATGGTCGGAACGGAACCAGCGACAATTGAACCGGGTGAAGCAACCTTGATGGGAATTGGTGCGGACGTATGGATCTTGAATGTTCTTGAATTGGGGTCAAAAGCGGCGATGACGATGGGTGGAATCTGGGTGAGTTGGCTGTTTGAAGGTGCAATGACCTGCTCGATGACTTTTTCAGCCTGAATGCCGAGATTGCCATAGGTCTGGGTTTGCTCCTTGGAAGGAAAGATCTCGAAGTCCCTCCATTCGTCAGGGAAGAAGAGCTGAAGGTTTTCCATGCTTCCCTCGCCGCGGACCCGGATGTCCAGCGAGGCGGTTCCTCCAGTGGTGAGGTTGGTGTTGCTTACCTGGACGTTGAAGGACTGGATGTTTCCGACCATTCCGGAATACGCGTCGGGACGACCGGTTTCTGGGACCGGGAGAATGTTGATGGATATGGCGGCGTGTTCGATGGGTATGGTATTGTTGACGAGTCGTCCTTGAGGATTTCGAACGCGCAGTTCCATGGTGGAGGTGAAGGGGCCAATACTTCGGGGACCATTCTGGATGGCTCTCAGCATCTTTGTGAACGTGATGCGATGATAGGTTTGACCATCCAATGGAACGCGGCTTTGGGTCGGCCGGGGAGCCTTGTGAATGACAAATCCATCCAAGTCATGCTGTGGAAAGGACACCTCTCCGATGTGAAGGGCCAACAGATCAATTTCGAGGGGGAACAGTTCGCCTTCAAAGACCTCGTCCTTTGCCAGTTTCACCTGGAGCATCGCGTCCTTGGGCTTTTCCGGAGCCTCCGGTTTGTCGACCACCTTCAGGATCGGAAATGGAATCGTCTTCCGTTGTCCGTTCTGATCGGTTGAGATCGCGAGAAGCTGGTAGTCGCCTGCACGGGTGGCCGTTACGGAGTATCGATACTGGAAGAACCGTTTGCTGCCAGCCGTGATACCTGTCGGTGGTCTGTTTGGGTTCGACCCGATGGTCAACCCACCCTGAGGAGGAACCACGGGGTGAGCAGCGAGGGGAGTCCCTTCCACCGATATCATCGCGCTGACCGTTTCTCCCACGGTGACTTCCTGCTTGGCCAGACTGGGAATCACGGATTGGGCCGATGCGAGAAAGGGAGTCAGAAAAAGAAGGAAGAGCGTGCCTACGAACCTGACAGAGACGTTCATTCCATGATTGGATCTTGAGATGGCTACCATGTCTTCGTGGGGCCGTTTCCTTCGCGGTCCTTCGGGATGTCCTTGCCTTGTGCAGCAGGGAGTGCCTGAGGACGCTGACGTGATGCATTCAGGAGTTTCAGGGCCTGCTGCAGGGTCATCTGTCCGACACCAGCTGCCTCTCGTGCGTCCTTGCCGTTTTCAGAGCCTTCTTCCTTTCCGGAATCCCCGGAGGCCGTGCTTGAATCCTGCTTTCCTTCTTCGCCTTCGGTTCCTGCCGATCGGGCCTTCGCTTCGGAATCCTTTTGATTCTCCTTATCAGATGTTGAGGAATCCCGATTCGAATCGTCCGGATTCTTCTGCTCTCGC
>CAZKNW010000627.1:0-2668 GCA_964554035.1 uncultured Verrucomicrobiota bacterium | reverse complement strand
TTTTCCCTCAAAGAATGATAATATTTTAGCAGAATTTGCGGCGATTCGGAAACGCAATAAGGGAGAGAAAAAACACAAGGATAGTATGTTGTGTCCCCCACTCGCCGCGATCTCCAAGGCGCGCTTGACCGATTCCTGTCCTTTCACCTCGGACAGATCGACCTCCTCATCGCCTTGGGGGCCAAAGACGGTCTCGAGGTCCACCTTGAGCGGGTCGATGTAGATCTCTCCCTCAAGGAAATTGACGGCTTCCCTGAGGTTGCGGACCGGGATGACATCGAGACCTTCCACGACGGCCGCCTCGGATGCGTTCTCTGCAGGGACGATGAGCCCCTTCATGCCCTGTGCCTTGGCGAGGACGGCGATGGAAAGCACTCCCTTGATCGGGCGCACGGCGCCGTTGAGTGCCAATTCCCCAACCATCATCCATTCGTCCAGCGGCGCAGGTCCCATTTGCTCGCTGGCACCCAGCATCCCCACGGCGATGGGCAGGTCAAAGCTGGGGCCCTCCTTCCGGATGTCGGCTGGTGCGAGGTTGATGGTGGTCCGTCCCATCAGGAACTGGAACCCCGAGTTGGAAATGGCCGTGTTCACACGATCACGCGATTCCTTCACGGCGGCATCCGGCAGACCCACGATGACACAGATGGTGTCTCCGTATCCTGCATTGACTTCAACCTCCACTGGGAACGCGTCTATCCCCTGAACCGACGCAGCACACACCTTGGCAAACATTGCATGGGGAATGTCTCCCCTTTCCACGAACAGGCCAAGGGAAAAAGCAGTGTTCAAAAATCGGACCATCATGCCTATTGATGACTCCGGCCATTCGCCTATAGTCGATCCGTTCCTCAGGTTGGCCGGATGGCGCCCGGGGATTTTCCACAATGCAAGATCGCAGGTCCAAGATACTCAGGGCTCCGGATGCCACATCAGGAGGACAAGCCCCTTTGAAGATCACGCTTCTCTACAAGCGCAACGTGCCGGAGGATGAGCAGGTGCTCCAGTTCCTGGAGAAGGAGCTTTCGGATCGCGGACATCAGGTCTTCATCGATCGCCACCTTGAAGTCGGGGTTGAGTGGGCCAGGGAGATTGAGAACCAGATCCGCACTTCTGATGCGGTGATCCCCCTGATTTCCGAGAAGTCCATTCACAGTGAAATGATGGGTTTTGAGGTGGAGCATGCCCATGAGGTGGCCTCTGCCAACAAGGGTCTTCCGCGTCTGCTCCCCGTCCGCGTCAATTACACCGGCCCCCTGAATGAGCCCATGGATGGCATTCTTGAGCCGATTCAATATATCCTTTGGGAAGGTGAGATCAGCAATGAAGGGCTGATCGTGGAACTTGAGTATGCCCTTTCCAAGGTTCCCAAGCGGGGTGAGGAGGAACGCGAGGCGGTCCTTCCTTCCAAGGGGGAACGTCTCACTCCCAAGCTGACCTCCCGGATCGGGAAGATGCGTGATGAGATCGAGTCTGTGGTGCAGAAGGTCCCGACCGCTTTGGAATCGGTGGGTGGAGCCGTGCCTCTGGATTCTCCCTTTTATCTTGTGCGTCCTGTGGATCAGGAGCTGGAGAAGGGGATTTCGGATCACGACAGCATCATCCTCATCAAGGGCGCCCGCCAGATGGGCAAGACCTCCTTGCTGGCCCGTGGCATGGCGGTGGCCCGAAAGCAGGGAAGCGCCGTTGCCTTCACCGATTACCAGAAATTGAACAACACCAATTTCGCGAACATCAACAGCCTCTACCTGACCCTGGCGGAATCACTCTGTGATCAGCTGGATCTCGACACCCTGCCCAGTGAGACCTGGGACATGAACCGTGGGGCCAACAACAATTTCGAGCGCTACCTCAAGCGCGTCGTGCTCAAGCAGCTGGACAAGCCGCTGATCTGGGCCATGGACGAGGTCGACCGCTTGTTCAGTACGGATTTTTCCAGCGAGGTCTTTGGACTTTTCCGCTCATGGCACAACGACCGTGCAATGGATCCCGAAGGCCCATGGTCCAGGCTGACGCTCGTCATCGCCTACGCCACAGAGGCGCATCTTTTCATCACCGACATGAACCAGTCGCCCTTCAACGTGGGAACGCGGTTGACCGTGGATGATTTCAATTCCGTTCAGCTGGAGGAAATGAACCGTCGCTACAAGATGCCTCTCAAGAATTCCTCGGAAGTGGGAAGACTTGGCAAGCTGGTTGGGGGACATCCTTTCCTGGTCAGGCGTTCGCTTCACGAACTGGCCACGGATGATCGGCTGACCCTCGAGGAGTTGGAATCCAGTGCGGATCTGGAGGAAGGCATCTTTGGCGATCATCTGCGCCGCATCCTCGTGCTTTTGGCGCGGGATCCTGAGCTGGAGGAGATTGTGAAAGGCGTGGTGAATGGAAAGCCGTGTCCGACTCCAGAGAGCTTCTACAGGCTTCGCAGTGCCGGTCTGATCGTTGGCAATTCCCCTTCAGAGGTGCGCATCCGTTGCCGCCTTTATGCCACCTACCTGAGAAGGCATCTGGTTTGATTTTGCATTCATGGCTGAAGAACAGACAAACCCGGAAGAAGTAATGAAGCCCAAGAAAAAGGGTCCGAATCTGGGCTTTGCCATGATGTTCCTTCCAATCGGCGCAGGCATTGGAGTGGCCATCAACAACCTTCCGCTTGGGGCAGGTGTTG
>CAZKNW010000626.1:0-2673 GCA_964554035.1 uncultured Verrucomicrobiota bacterium | reverse complement strand
GCCCCTTCCCCGATGATCGGTGAAAGGGAGATGGGCTATTACGTCCTGAACAACGACCGGGTGGCCCGCCTGGAATCAGGGCGACTGGTGGCCCCGGTGGCACTTCACAATGATCCGGTCCAGAAGAAGTTCGATCCCCACGCGCGGATCCTTTGTTATCTCTCCGATGATGACGGACGCACTTGGCATCGCTCAAGGACGATCCGGAAGGGCGAGACCCCTGAAGGGAAGGTCATGCTGCAGGAACCCGGAGTCGTGGAAGTGGGGGGTGCCAAGGTGATGCTCTTCTGTCGCACCAACAAGGGCACACAGTATTTGAGTTGGTCGGAGGATGGATGCGAGACCTTCGGCGCATTCCGGTCTTCCAAAATCTATTCACCCCGTTCACCTGCCAGCATCGAGCGTCTCCCCGGGAGTGAAAGCCTGCTGATGGCATGGAACGACCACGAGGGCGTCCAGCATGGAAAGAGGACCCCACTGACCCTGGCCCTATCCGGGGACGGGGGCAAATCGTGGAGCACGAGAAGGGTGCTTCATGACAACCCCAACGGCTGGTATTGCTACACGGCGATGGAGGTTGTGGGTGACCATGTCCTCCTGGGATATTGCGCCGGGGATCGCACCCAGAACAACGGATTGGCGCTTTCCCAGGTCACGCGGGTTCCCCTGGAGTGGATCCAGAGAGGCCGGTAGCCAACCTCAACCGCGACCGGCGTAGGGCATTTGGTTGGCCATGACGGTCATGAAGGGGACGTTCGCCTCCAGGGGAAGCTCAATCATGTAAAGCAGCGCCTCGGCAATCCTGGTGGTGGGGATGGTGGGTTCCGCCGCGGTGCTTCCGTCTGCCTGGAGAACCCCTCCGGCCATCCTTGCGGTCATGTCGCTGGAGGCGTTGCCAATGTCGATCTGACCACAGGCGATGTTGTGTTTCCTTCCATCCAGCATGAGGGAGCGCGTCAGGCCGGTCACGGCGTGCTTGCTGGTGACATAGGGCAGGGCATGTGGACGGGGAAGGTGCGCCGAAATGGAACCATTGTTGATGATGCGCCCACCCTTGGGATCCTGTCTCTTCATCCACCTTACCGCTTCCCTGAGGCACAGGAAGCTTCCGGTGACATTGGTTTCCATGGTGTCCCTCCATTGTTCGAGGGTCAGGTCCTCGATGGGGACGGGTGTTAGTCAGATGCCTGCATTGTGGAAAAGGGCGTCGATTCGGCCAAAAGTGTCAGGAACGGATGAGAACAGGTTCGAAACCGAAACCTCCGAGGTGACATCGGTGGGGACAACGAGGGCGTTGGGCGCCTGTTCTCCGGCAAGGTTCAGGGTCTCCTTGAGGCATTCCTCACTCCGGCCGGCGAGGGCGACCTTATGCCCCTTTTGGAGCAGGGTGAGGGCGCATTGGCGTCCGATGCCTGAGCCAGCTCCGGTGATAATGACCGATTTCATGGTTCGGATGATAGGATTCCGGGTTGTGAAAGCCCAGCGAGTCATGGGACATTTTTTTTGACTCAGTTCTGGGGTTGGCTATCCTCCCGCCCCATTTTTGCAGCTATGGCAAAACTTACAGTCAACGATATCGACGTCAAAGGTAAGCGCGTATTAATGCGCGTGGACTACAACGTTCCCATGGAAAAAGGGGATTCCGGGATGGTCATCAACGATGATACTCGCATCGCGGCCACCCTCCCGACCCTCAAGCTTCTCCTCGACAAGGGAGCCCGCCTCATTCTCACCGCCCATCTGGGGCGTCCGAAGGGGGAACGTGTCGATTCCATGTCCCTTCGTCCCGTGGCTGGCAAGCTCTCGGACCTCCTCGGCCGTCCGGTTGGATTTGTTGACGAGTGCGTCGGCAGTCAGGTCAAGGGCGTGGTCGACGCCATGAGCGATGGCGAGGTGGTCCTCCTGGAGAACGTCCGCTACCACAAGGAGGAGGAGAAGAATGATCCTGCCTTCGCCGCACAACTGGCCGAACTGGCGGACGTCTACGTGAATGACGCCTTTGGAGCCGCGCACCGTGCCCATGCCAGCACCGAGGGTGTTGCCAAGCTGGTTGCCGAGAAGGGCGGGCAGTGTGCTGCCGGTCTGCTCATGGAACTTGAACTTCGTTTCCTTGGGGACGAACTGGAAAACCCGGAAAGACCTTTCGTGGTCATCCTGGGCGGTGCCAAGGTCTCCGACAAGATCAAGGTCATCGATCGCGTTCTGGATCGGGCCGACACGGTTCTGATCGGCGGCGCCATGGCCTATACCTTCAAGCTCGCCCTGGGTCTGGGTGTGGGTGATTCCCTGGTGGAACCTGATTTCGTGGATCATGCCAAGTCGGCCCTCGCGAAGGCCAAGGAGAAGGGTGTCCGCTTTGAGATTCCTTCCGACAACATTGTCTCCAAGGGAGGCATGGTGGACGGCAAGTTCCAGTTCGAGGGGCGTGACGTGAATTCCTCCGAGAACATTCCCGACGGGCTGGAGGGCGTGGACATCGGTCCTGAGACAGCGGCCCGCTTTGCCGAGATCGCCGCCGGTGCCAAGACCGTGGTCTGGAACGGACCCATGGGCATCTTCGAGGATCCCCGCTTTGCCGAAGGCACCTTGGTGGTGGCCAAGGCCGTGGTCGAGGCCACGGAGAAGAACGGCGCCAAGTCCATCATCGGTGGTGGCGACAGCGTCAAGGCGATC
>CAZKNW010000625.1:0-2678 GCA_964554035.1 uncultured Verrucomicrobiota bacterium | reverse complement strand
GATGGCGAAGGATCACGACCTGGTCATCGGCTCCCGCTATTCCAATGGAATTCGCATCATCAACTGGCCCCTCAGCCGCCTCATGCTGAGCAAGGGGGCAGCCACCTACGTGCGTATGATCACCGGAATGCCCATCTCCGATCCGACGGGAGGATTCAAGTGTTTCCGCAGGCGGGCATTGGAATCACTGGATCTCGAAGAGGTAAGATCCAACGGCTACAGTTTCCAGATCGAGCTGACCCACAAGATCTGGTGTCAAGGAATGAAGGTCGGTGAGGTTCCCATCATTTTCACCGAACGGGAATTCGGCAAATCCAAGATGTCTGGAAACATCGTCTGGGAAGCCATCTGGATGGTTTGGCGCCTTTTCTTCCAGAATGGAATGAGAAGAAAGCCCACCGCGACCAAGGCACCTCCTCCTCCAGCTACTCCCTCGTCCAAACCGCGAAGAAGACGCAGGCGCTCTGGTCCACCCATGTTTCCTGAAAAGGAAACGTCGAACGCCGGCGGGAAGGAACCAACTGGAAGAAAATCCCCTTCCAATCGCAGAAGGCCACGCACCCGCCCCAAACAGGATGCTTCAGCCAAAAAGAAAGAGTCATGATCCAGATCATCGTCGGCACCAATCGCCCCGGCAGCAACACACGGAAGGTGGCTGTCCAAATCCAGGAACTCTACGAGGAGCAGCCTGTACCCGCCGGACTCATCGACTTGGCCAAGCTCCCTCCCGAGATCTTCGCGCCCTCGAGCTATTCTGAGAAGCCAAGCCACTTCCTTCCCTTCTCCAATGCCGTATTGGACGCCGAGGGTCTGGTCGTCGTGACGCCGGAATACAACGGTGGAATGCCTGGGATTCTGAAGTACTTCATCGACATGCTGAAGTTTCCAGAAAGCTTTGAGGCCAAGCCGGTCTGTTTCGTCGGAGTGGCTGCAGGCCGCTGGGGCGCACTGCGCCCTGCCGAGCAACTCCAGTCCATCTTTGGATACCGGAATGCCCACATCTTCCCCGAGAGAGTCTTTATTTCCGGCATCGGAGACCTCCTCGACGACTCAGGCCATCTCACGGATTCCGAACTGGTCGACCGCCTCCGCAGCCAGGCCGAGGGATTCACCAATTTCGTTCGCACCCTCGAAGACGAACACTGATCATGTCTAAGACCTTAAGAATCGGAGTCGCCGGACTTGGCTTCATGGGAGCCACCCACATCAAGGCCATCACGCAGCTTGAGGGAGTGGAGATCGGAGCCCTGCTCAATCCCAGCGGCCACCGTCTGGACGGGGATTTTTCCGATGTATCAGGCAACCTCGGCGATGGTTCGCCCCTTCGCCTGGATATGGAGAACATCACGGCCTACAAGGAAGCTGAAGCATTCCTCGCAGACCCGACCATCGACATCATCGACATCTGCACTCCGACCCCTTCCCACAAAAACCTGACGGAAGCAGCACTCCGTGCAGGCAAGCATGTGTTGTGCGAAAAGCCCATGGCGCGCAACAGCGGCGAGGCAAGGTCAATGGCGGCCGTTTCCGCGGAGACCGGGAAACTGCTGATGCCCGCCATGTGCCTGAGGTTCATTCCGGAATGGAAGATCATCAGGGACTGCGTGCGCGACCAGCGCTATGGAAAGGTCCTTGCCGCCCGCTTCCGGCGCGTGGGCGAACCTCCCACCTGGAACCCGTCTTTTTTCTTCGACAAGGAAAAGTCGGGAGGCGCGATCCTGGACCTCCACATCCACGATGCGGATTTCGTCCAGTTCTGCTTCGGAAAACCTAGACGCGTCCACGCCCAGGGCTTCTCCAAGGTGAGTGGAGGCATTGATCATGTGAATGCCCTTTATGATTTCGAAGACGGCCCCAGCGTGGAGGCCGAGGGAAGCTGGGCGATGTCACCCGGCTTTGGTTTCAACATGAGCTACACCGTCATCTTCGAGAACGCCACGCTGGATTATGACATGTCCCGGGGCGAAGAGGCCTTTCGATGCCACAAGGCTGACGAAGCCGTTCCCGACCCGGAACCTGAGGAAACCGACGGCTACAGGGGTGAGATCCGTCATCTGGCCGACGCCATACGCAATGGCACGCCCCTTTCCGAAGTCACTGTGCAGGATGCGATCGACTCGATTGAATTGATCGAGGCAGAGGAACAGTCTATTGAATCGGGTGTTCCCATTGACCTGAAACCCTGATTCCTAGAGCAAAAATGGCCCCCTCCAAGATTCAAGAAGAAATCATTCGCAGGATTGGCCGCCGCGCCTTTCTGGGTCGAAGCACCACCGCCTTGGGATCCATGGCCCTTGCGTCCCTACTCAACCCGGGACTCCTCACCAGCGCGAAGGCATCAACGAAGAGTGGAAAATGGTCCGGAGTGGTTCAGCCCCTCCACATTCCGCCGAGGGCGAAAAGAATCATCCATCTCTGCATGGCGGGAGGTCCTTCCCACCTTGAGACACTCGATTACAAACCCAAGCTGAAGGAACTCAATGGTTCCCCAATGCCGGAATCCCTGACGAAGGGTCAACCCATTGCCCAACTTCAGGGCCGCGAGCTGAAGGTCATGGGGCCGCAGCACGACTTCAAGCACTTTGGCCAGTCGGGCCAACACCTTTGCGGTCTCTTTCCCAGGATCGGGGAGATCGCCGACGACATCTGTGTCATCCGATCCCTGAGCACCGAACAGA
>CAZKNW010000624.1:0-2683 GCA_964554035.1 uncultured Verrucomicrobiota bacterium | reverse complement strand
TGCGTTTGATGACACCTTTGATTTCACCGGTTGGAATGGTGGGCCAATAACGGTGGACGGTGCGGGTGGCACGGACACCATCAAGGCCACCGGTTCCGGCAACCTTACGCTGACCTCGACAGGGCTGACCATCCCGACAGGAGGAGGCATCAGTTTCAGTTCCATCGAGGTGGCAGAGCTGTCGGGAAGCGACGAAGACGATGTTCTGGATGCCTCGGCATTCACGGGAGACGCCTCCCTCTTCGGGCGTGGAGGCAACGACATCCTGATTGGCGGCCTTGGCAACGACGTGTTGGATGGAGGCGATGGGGATGATGTGATCCTCTTCGCGGAGGATGGCTCGGCTGACACCGATCTCGTAAGGGGTGGAGGTGGTATCGATACCCTCGATTTCAGTGCCTTTGTCTCCGCCGTAAATGTCGATCTTTCCAATCTGGGAGCCACCCAGGTGGTGACTGCGGGCGAGTTGGAACTCATTGTTGATCTTGAGGACATTGAGATCCTCATAGGTGGCGCCGGAGACGACAAGCTGGTTGGCAACGCGCTCGACAATACCTTCACGGGTGGGGCTGGCGACGACACCTTCGATGGCGTTGCGGGCACAAACCTTGTGATTGAGAACTCCGACACCGACTTCGTCCTGAGTCCCGGAACACTTTCGTTTGGTGGAGACACCGATGTCCTGATGGCGATACAGGGGGTTGAACTCTATGGGGGTGCTTCCGCCAACACGCTTGATGCCTCGGCCTGGACCGGTGCTGCCCAGCTTTTTGGTGGTGGAGATGATGACACCCTGATTGGAGGCAGCGGCAACAACATCCTGATTGGAGGCGCGGGCAATGACATCCTCGTCGGCGGCTCGGCCAATGACCTCTACCTCTTCGATGCCGACACGACTCAGGGATCCGATACCCTGAAGGACTCCGGAGGAGTGGACACGTTGAACTTCGCCAGGACCGAGACCCTGGGTATCAACCTTGACCTCTCGATGACGGGAGTGGTGCAGGTCCTCAACGCAAATCTCTCCCTCGAGATCCAGGCCGGAACCGACCTTGAGAACGTGATCGGAACGGACATGGATGACATCTTGGTCGGCAATGGATTGAACAACACTTTCACTGGCGGAAAGGGAGAGGATTCCATCAGCGGTGGCGGTGGGACCGACATGATCATCGAGGCGCGCAATGCGGACTTTGTGCTTACGGATACGAGCCTGCTGATTGGAACCGAGGAAAACCTCCTCGATGGAATCACGCAGGTGATTCTCTTTGGTGGTCTCGGCAACAACCTGATGGACGCCAGCGCCTTCACACTGGGTCCTGTCGCGCTCATTGGTCTGGCAGGTCATGACACGCTGTTGGGTGGCTCTGGAAACGATATCCTGATTGGTGGCGCCGGTAATGATGAGATCCGGGGCAATGCGGGTGACGACCAGATCCACGGCGGTGAAGGAGCCGATTTCCTCGAGGGTGGTCAGGATGATGACTTCCTTGCCGGTGGAAATGGAAATGACACCTACTTCTTCGACCAGAGCCAGATGCTTGGTTCGGACCTCATTGAGGAATTCGCCATTGGTGGTTATGACGACACCTTGGTCGGCGTGGGCGTCAGTGGTGTTGATATTGATCTTTGGGACCTCTCGGCACAGGTGGTCAGTCCAAGCCTGACGCTGCAACTTGTCTACGCCGGCACCGTGGAGGCCTCGGAATGAAGACTTTACCCCTCAAACCGGTTTATGTTCTCCATACCGCCAATGTATGGATGAATGAAACCTTCGACTGGAGTCGAAACATGAATCGTTCAAATCCAGATCCCCACAGGGGTCGAAGATCGGGATCTTCGGCCTGTTATCTTCCACCGTGGATGATGTCCTGCATCGTCCTGCTCACCTTCTTCCTTCTGCCCATGGGAGTCATCGCGCAGGAAACGGACTTCGGCGATGCGCCGGATTCCTTTCCCGTGCAATTCAGTCAGGATGGTGCGCGTCATCTCATTGGAGGCGTCCGGATGGGCAACAACGTGGACGCAGAGCAGGACGGACTGAGCAGTGCGGATGCGCTCAAGGATGACGTGACGGGAGGCGTGGACGATGAGGACGGTGTGGTGCTCGTTGGTGGAACCCTCGTGGCGGGGCAGGTGGCACAGATCCGCATCAACATGCAGGGACAGGGTGAGGCCTACATCAACGGCTGGATTGATTTCGTGCAGAACGGTGACTGGGTCGACGAGGGAGAACACGTGATCATCGATGCCCTGGTGGGCGCTGGAACCCACACCTTCACCGTTCCGGTACCTGCAGGATTGAAGGCAGGCGTGTCCTTTGCACGTTTCAGGATCTCGACCCAGGAGAAACTTTCCTACAAGGGTGGGGCCCAGGACGGAGAGGTTGAGGATTATGCCTTCAACGTGGGTGAGACGCAGGGTGGCGAACTTGATTTTGGAGACGCTCCGGATTCCTACGGAACCAAACTAGCCAGCAATGGCCCCCGGCACTCCCTTTTGAGCCAGTTCTACCTTGGAGAGAACATTGATCTGGAGCCGGATGGTCAACCTTCGGCGGGTGCGCTGGGAGACGACCAGACGCCGTCGCTGGGTCCTGATGACGAGGACGGTGTGGCGTTGACAGCTTCCGCCCTCAAGATCGGCCAGTTGAACGACATCAAGGTCCTGCTGACCGGTTCCT